>JAOPWT010000288.1 GCA_025965555.1 Mycobacterium sp. | reverse complement strand
CCAGCTTCAGGAACTGGCCCAACCGGATCGACTCGTCGCCTATCGGCACGTCGTGAGCCATGTTCGTCAGGCTAGCGCCCTAGCATCGCCACCATGGAGGGACGTTGGGTCCTGCACTTCGACATGGACGCGTTCTTCGCCTCGGTCGAGCAGTTGACGCGACCCACGCTACGTGGGCGACCGGTGCTGGTCGGTGGACTCGGCGGCCGGGGTGTCGTCGCGGGTGCCAGCTACGAGTCACGGGTGTTCGGCGCCCGGTCGGCGATGCCCATGCACCAGGCGCGCCGGATGGTGGGCGCGTCCGCGGTGGTGCTTCCGCCGCGTGGCGTCGTGTACGGAGTGGCCAGTGGGAGGGTGCTCGACACGGTCCGCGCCGTGGTTCCCGTGCTTGAGCAGCTGTCGTTCGACGAGGCGTTCGGCGAGCCGAGCGAGCTCGCGGGCGCAGACGCCGATGACGTCGTGCGGTTCTGTGAGGCACTGCGCGCGCGCATCCTCGACGAAACCGGCCTGATCGCCTCCGTCGGCGCCGGCTCTGGCAAGCAACTCGCCAAGATCGCCTCGGGGCTGGCCAAGCCCGACGGCATCCGCGTCGTCCGACGCGACGAGGAACGCACGCTGCTGGCCGGATTGCCGGTCCGGCGGTTGTGGGGGATCGGGCCGGTGGCCGAGGAGAAGCTCCATCGTCTCGGAATCGACACCGTGGGAGCGTTGGCGGGGTTGAGCGGCTCGGAGGTGGCCGACATCCTCGGCGCGACTGTCGGACCTGCCCTGCACCTGCTGGCGCAGGGCGTCGACGAGCGGCCGGTGGCAGAACGGTTGGGAGCCAAGCAGATCAGCGCCGAATCGACGTTCGCGGAGGATCTGCGGACGTTGGATCAGTTGCGAGATGCGACGGGCCCGATCGGCGAGCACGCCCATCAGCGTCTGGAGCGCGACGGCCGTGGTGCGCGCACCGTCACGGTGAAGCTCAAGAAGTCCGACATGAGCACGCTTACGCGGTCCGCGACGCTGCCGTATGCCACCGCCGACGCAGCCACGCTGATCGGTACCGCCCGCAAGCTGCTGCTCGATCCCATCGACATCGGACCCGTCCGGCTGATCGGCGTGGGCTTCTCGGGACTTTCCGACGTCCTGCAGGAGTCGTTGTTCCCCGATCTCGACCAGACCCTCGAGGCGTCGGACAGTCATCAGGTGGGCCCGGTCGCCGCCGCCGACGAGTCGGTGACCGCATGGCGCATCGGTGACGACGTCGTACATGCGGGTTCCGGACACGGTTGGGTGCAGGGCGCGGGCCACGGCGTCATGACCGTGCGCTTCGAGACCCGCGCCAGCGGACCGGGGCAGGCGCACACGCTGCCCCACGACAGCCCCGACGTCACGCGGGCGAATCCGGTCGACAGCCTGGACTGGCCGGACTACGTCGACAGGCTGACTGCCTCCGACGAGGGCGCGCCGTAGGTGCGAAAGACGTCTGCGACGGATCTGCCGGACGCCAACGCGGCCATCAGGAGCACCCGGGCCTGTGGCGCGGGAAGGCTCGGTGCCACCACGGCACCCGCGTCGACCAGCAGGCGGCCCGGCCCGTAGTTGACGGCGACGCGGGCGCCGCGGACCCGGGTCGAGATCACCACCTCGACACCCGCCGCGCACGCCCGTCGGACGCCGTCGATCACCGCAGCGCCTGCGTTGCCCGAGCCGAGCGACTCGAGCACGATGCCCCTGGCGCCTGCCGCGATGGCCGCGTCGAGCGCCACCGCGTCGCTGCCCGCGTAGGTGGCGACGACGTCGACCCGGGGGGCGTTGCTTGCCGACAGGTTGCCGAACCAGGCGCGCTGCCTGGCCATCGGCGCCACGCGGACGCCGATGAAGCCTGCGCCGGTCTTGGTCAGTCCCAGTGGTTGCCAAATCGCGCCCGCGAGGGTGACGACGACGCCGATCCGCTTGGCGTCGACGCTGGCCGCCAGCGTCAGCGCGTCGCTCAGATTGGCGGGCCCGTCGGCATCCTCGGCGTCGGCGCTTCGCATCGCCCCGGTCAGCACGACAGGCATGTCGCCGCTGTAGGTCAGGTCGAGCCAGAGCGCCGATTCCTCCATCGTGTCGGTGCCATGGGTGATCACCACGCCGTCGGCACCGGCGACTGCCGCCGCGGCAACGGAGGCCCCCATCCGGTCCCAATCGACGGGCGTGAGTAGGGAACTGTCCACCGCCATCAGGTCGATCACCTCGAGGTCGACATGGCTCGCGAGACCCGACACCAGGTCACTGCCGGACTGTGTCGGGCGCGCCACACCGTCGCTGCCGGTGCTGGTCGCGATGGTGCCACCGGTGGTGATGACGACGACGCGGCTCATCCGCTGATGACTCGCTCGCACGCTTGGCTCATGCGGCGATTGTTCACCATCGACGCTTTGGGATGATGGTCGAGTGACTGACGAATCAACGGGGTCGGCTGAGCCCGTGACTGCGGGCGACGCTACCGATCCGCCGCCGCAGCGGCGCCGACTGCGCCTGTTGCTCTCGGTCGCTGCCGTCATCCTGGTCCTGGACGTGGTGACCAAGGTGCTGGCCGTCAAACTGCTGACCCCGCAGCAGCCGGTGCCCATCATCGGCGACACGGTGACCTGGACATTGGTGCGCAACTCGGGCGCCGCGTTCTCGATGGGTACCAGCTACACCTGGGTGCTGACGCTGGTCGCCACCGGCGTCGTCATCGGCATCATCTGGATGGGGCGGCGGCTGGTGTCGCCGTGGTGGGCCCTTGGCCTGGGCATGATCCTGGGAGGTGCGCTCGGCAACCTGGTCGACCGGTTCTTCCGGTCACCGGGTCCGCTGCGTGGCCACGTCGTGGACTTCCTGTCGATCGGATGGTGGCCGGTGTTCAACGTCGCCGACCCGGCGGTGGTGGGCGGCGCGATCCTGCTGGTCGGGTTGTCGCTGTTCGGGTTCGACTTCGATGCCGAGGGGCGGCGCCAGCCGGACGGCGCACCGAAGGCCCCGGCCGCGTCCGATGACGAGGCCGCACCAGAGCCCCCGGAGGCAACCGAAGCCGATACCGAGCGGGATTGATGACGACACGGTCGATGCCGGTGCCCGAGGGACTCGCGGGTATGCGCGTGGACGCCGGGCTGGCGCGGCTGCTCGGCCTGTCCAGGACCGCGGCTGCCTCTCTTGCCGAGGACGGTGGCGTCGACCTCGACGGAGCGCAGGTCAGCAAGTCGGATCGCCTGGTCTCGGGCGCCTGGCTCGAGGTTCGCCTCCCGGAACCGCCTGCGCCACTGGACAATCCACCCGTCGACATCGAAGGTATGAGCATCCTGTACGCCGATGACGACATCGTCGCCGTTGACAAGCCCGCGGGCGTGGCTGCGCACGCCTCGGTCGGTTGGACCGGGCCGACCGTGCTGGGTGGACTGGCCGCGGCCGGGTTCCGGATTACCACCTCCGGCGTGCACGAACGCCAGGGCATCGTGCAGCGTCTCGACGTCGGCACCTCGGGCGTGATGGTCGTGGCGATCTCCGAGCGGGCGTACACCGTGCTCAAGCGCGCGTTCAAGCAGCGCACGGTCGACAAGCGCTACCACGCGCTGGTGCAGGGGCACCCGGATCCGTCCAGCGGAACCATCGACGCGCCCATCGGACGCCATCGAAGCAACGACTGGAAGTTCGCCGTCTCCGAGGGTGGCCGACACAGCATCACCCACTACGACACGGTCGAGGCGTTCGTCGCGGCCAGCCTGCTCGACGTGCATCTGGAGACCGGCCGCACCCACCAGATCCGGGTGCACTTCTCGGCGCTGCACCATCCGTGCTGCGGGGACCTGACCTACGGCGCCGACCCCACCCTGGCGAAAAGGCTTGGCTTGGAACGGCAGTGGCTGCACGCGCGATACCTGGCGTTCGCCCACCCCGCGGACGGTCGTCGCATCGAGATCACCAGCCCCTACCCGCCCGACCTCCAACACGCGCTGGACGTGCTGCGCCACCACGACTCGTGACCGTCGAGCCCAACGCCGAGTCCCGCCGCCGCTCCGGCGTGCTGGCAGGCGTCGGCGCCTACGTCTGGTGGGGCCTGTGCCCCGGCTTCTTCCCTCTGCTGCTGCCCGCTGGCTCGCTGGAGGTGCTGGCGCACCGCATCGTGTGGAGCGCGGGGTGTCTGCTCCTGGTGCTCGTCGTGGCCCGCCGCCTCGGAGACCTGCGCAGGCTCACCGGCCGTACCTGGCTGCTGCTGTTGGCGGCCTCGGCGCTGATCTCGATCAACTGGGGCATCTACATCTGGGCTGCGACCAACGGCCACGTCGTCGACGCGGCGCTGGGTTACTTCATCAACCCGCTCGTCACGGTGGCGCTCGGCGTTCTGGTCTTCCGCGAACACATCGGGCGGTGGCAGCTGATCGCGCTGGTGCTCGCCGTGATCGCAGTGGTGGTGCTGACCGCGGAGGTGGGTGCGCCGCCGTACGTCGCCGTGGGCCTTGCCGTGTCCTTCGCGCTGTACGGGCTGGTCAAGAAGGTCGTGGTGGCGGACCCGCGCGTCAGCGTCGCCGTCGAGACGTTCCTCGCGTTGCCCTTGGCCGCCGGATACCTGATCACGCTGCAGGTACTGGGCCATGGCCACTTCGTCGGGTACGGCGCCGGACACACCGTGCTGTTGATGTTGGCGGGCCCCGTGACCGCCGTGCCGCTACTGCTGTTCGCGGCCGGCGCACAGCGGCTTCCGATGATCACGATGGGGCTGCTGTTCTATCTGAACCCCGCGCTGCAGATGGTCTGGGGCGTTCTCGTCGGGCACGAGCCCATGCCAGTGGGTCGTTGGATCGGCTTCGCGTTGATCTGGGTGGCGCTCGGCGTGCTGACGATGGGCTCGCTGCGAAGGAGATCGCCACCACCCATTGCGGGCAGTGTCGAAACGGCCGCACCCGAATCGTCATCACGGTGACAAGCTCGACGTGGGCTTGCGACGACACCACGTGAGGACGACACCATGCGCTACTGCCTGCTGATGCACTACGAAGAGGGACCTTCGGTCGGCTTGACCGAAGAGGACATGGCGCCGGCGATGGCGGCCTTCGCCGCCTATGCCGACGACCTGTCGGCCGCAGGTGTCCTGATCACCACCGAGGTCCTCGATGCCGTCGCGACCACCACCACGGTGACGGCGCGCAACGGCGTACCCGAGGTTCAGGACGGGCCGTTCGCCGATACCAAGGAGAAGTTGGGCGGCATCTTCGTGATCGACGTTACCGACCTGGACGAGGCATTGAAGTGGGCGCAGCGGAATCCGGCGAACGGCTGGGGGTCGGTCGAGATTCGACCGGTGGCGCGGACCTACGCCGCGGGCCGCGGGTGGTACCAGCCCTGAGTGCCGAGCGGTCGCCGGTGGCGTCGGCCGTCGCGGCGGTCACCCGCGAGTCGTACGGCAGGCTGCTGGCACTGCTCGCCGCACCCGGTCGCGACATCGCGTCGGCCGAGGACGCCCTGGCCGATGCGTTCGAGCGGGCCCTGACCCGCTGGGAGTCCGATGGCATACCCGCCAATCCGGCGGCATGGGTTCTGGTGGTGGCGCGCAACCGTCTGCGTGACCTCTGGAAGTCCTCGGGCTACCGGTTGAAAGCACCGCTCGACGAAACTGATTGGGAGCCAACGGTATTGGGCCGGGACGGGAGTGATGAGGTGTCCGACGTCCCCGATCGCCGCCTCGAGCTCATGCTGGTATGCGCCCACCCTGCGATCGGGGCGTCGGTCCGGACGCCCCTGATGTTGCAGACCGTGCTCGGGGTGGACGCTGCGGCGATTGCCGCGGCGTTCGCCGTCGAGCCTGCGGCCATGGCGCAGCGGCTGGTGCGGGCGAAGCGGCGCATCCGCGACGCCGGGATCCCGTTCGTGGTGCCCCAGCGCGAGCACCTCGCGGGTCGGCTGCCCGCGGTGTTGGAGGCGGTGTACGGGGCGTACGCGATCGACTGGGCACTCGAGCCAGATGCGGCGGCGGTCGAGTCGCTGACGGCCGAAGCGTTGCACCTGGCGTTGATCTTGGCCGAGTTGTTGCCGGACGAACCCGAAGTCCTCGGGCTCGCGGCGCTGGTCTGTCTCTCGGAGGCGCGACGGGCGGCACGACGCGACGTCGACGGATGCTTCGTCCCGCTCGACGAGCAGGATCCCTCGCGTTGGGACCGGTCCCTGATCGGCCGCGGCGAGGACCTGCTGAGGCGCGCGCACGGGCACGGCCGTCCCGGCCGGTTCCAGTACGAGGCCGCCATTCAATCCGCCCACTCGGGTCGCGCGTTCGGCACGCCGGTTGACCCTGTCACGGTGCGCACGCTCTACCGAGCTCTGATTTCGGTCGCTCCGTCGCTCGGTGCGCTGGTCGCGTTGGCAGCACTCGACGGCGAGATCGACGGACCCCTGGTCGGGCTGCACCGCCTTGACGGGCTCGATGCCGACCGCTTCCAGCCGGCCTGGGCGGTGCGGGCCCACCTCCTTGCAAAGGCGGGTCGCAAGGAGGAATCCGCGGCGGCCTACCGCGGTGCGATCGGTCTCACTGCCGATCCCGCGATCATCGGCCATCTGACGAGGCGTTTGCGTCAACTTGATATTTGACCAGTTGCCAGCTATGCAATACGGTTTGCCAGCATGGCGCAATGCGACGATCGGCCACTGTCGGCCATCCGTCGCCGGGGGCGTCCCGTCAACTCGGATGCGACGGAGACTCGCAACCGTATCCTCAAGGCGTCACGGCAGGTCATCAATGAGCGCGGGTACCAGGCCGCTACCTTTCAGGCCATCGCGTTGGCCGCCGGGCTGAGCCGCCCGACGCTGCATTATTACTTCGCCTCGCGCGAGCAGATCTATCAGGCGCTGGTAGCCAGAGCAAGCGAGACCGTCGCCGAGCTCGTCGCCGCGGCGCGGCGCCAGAGCACCTTGGTCGAACAGTTCTCGGCCTTGGTCGCGGCGATCCACGAAGCCGACCTACGCGACCGCTCACAGATCGCGTTCCTCGTCAGCGCCCGACTGGAGTCCACCAGGAATCCGGAACTGCATGCCCACGCCGGCAACGTCTTGAAGGACTTCCTCACGACGCTCGTCGGTGAGGCGAAGCTCCGCGGCGAACTTTCCGAGGACACCGCGACCGCTCCGATGGTCGAAATGTTGCAGGCGATGTTGTGGGGCGTGGCGTTCTACGTCGGATTCGTCGACGACGCCTCCGACATGTCGCCGATCACCAAGCAACTGGACCGCGTGGTGGCGCACGGCCTGTTGCCGAGCGCAGGGATTTCGCCGACTCCCCGCGACACGGACGGCGACACGCCGAGCGCCGTCGGAGGGCAGCCATAGACTGGCGGCCCTATGGCTGATTCGTCTTCTCTTCGCGCAAGCGCTCATCGCGCGTCGTTCGTGCACCTGCACAATCACACCGAATACTCCATGCTCGACGGTGCCGCGAAGGTCAAGCCCATGTTCGCCGAGGCGCAGCGGCTGGAGATGCCCGCGATCGGCATGACCGACCACGGAAACATGTTCGGAGCCAGCGAGTTCTACAACGCGGCAACTGATGTCGGCATCACACCGATCATCGGGGTGGAGGCCTACATCGCTCCTGCGTCCCGGTTCGACACCAAGCGGGTGCTCTGGGGCGATCCCAGCCAGAAGTCCGACGACGTCTCGGGCAGCGGCGCGTACACCCACATGACGATGGTCGCGGAGAACGCGACGGGTCTTCGCAACCTCTTCAAGCTGTCATCGCTCGCCTCGTTCGAGGGCCAACTCGGCAAGTGGTCGCGCATGGACGCCGAGATCATCGCCGAGAACTCCTCCGGCATCATCGCAACCACCGGGTGCCCGTCCGGCGAGGTGCAGACGCGGCTGCGGCTCGGCCACATGCGTGAGGCGTTGGAGTCGGCGGCCAAGTGGCGTGACATCTTCGGGCCGGAGAACTACTTCCTCGAACTGATGGACCACGGGATCGAGATCGAGCGGCGCGTTCGCGAAGGTCTGCTGGAGGTGGGCCGCAAGCTCGGCATTCCGCCGTTGGCCACCAACGACTGCCACTACGTCACGCGGGAAGCCGCCCACAACCACGAAGCGCTGCTGTGCGTGCAGACCGCAAAGACGTTGACCGATCCCACCCGATTCAAGTTCGACGGCGACGGCTACTACCTCAAGTCGGCCGCCGACATGCGCAAGATGTGGGACGACGAGGTGCCGGGCGCCTGCGACTCGACGTTGTTGATCGCCGAGCGCGTGCAGTCCTATGCCGACGTGTGGACCCCCCGCGACCGGATGCCCGTCTTCCCCGTGCCCGACGGGCACGATCAGGCATCCTGGCTGGCGCACGAAGTCGCGGCGGGGTTGGCGAGGCGTTTCCCCGGCGGGGTGCCGCAGGAGTACGTCGACCTCGCCGAGTACGAGAGCAAGGTCATCTGCGACAAGGGTTACCCGTCGTACTTCCTCATCGTCGCGGACCTGATCAACTACGCGCGCTCGGTCGACATCCGGGTCGGACCGGGCCGTGGGTCGGCGGCGGGTTCGTTGGTGGCGTGGGCACTCACCATCACCAACATCGATCCCATCAAGTACGGCTTGCTGTTCGAGCGCTTCCTCAACCCCGAGCGTGCGTCGATGCCCGATATCGACATCGACTTCGACGACCGTCGGCGCGGCGAGATGGTGCGTTACGCGGCCGACAAGTGGGGCAGCGACCGGGTGGCCCAGGTCATCACGTTCGGCACCATCAAGACCAAGGCGGCACTGAAGGACTCGGCGCGCGTCCACTACGGTCAGCCGGGTTTCGCGATCGCCGACCGCATCGCCAAGGCGCTGCCGCCGCCGATCATGGCCAAGGACATCCCGCTCTCGGGTATCACCGATCCGACGCACGAGCGGTACAAGGAAGCCGCCGAGGTCCGCAGTCTGATCGAGACCGATCGCGACGTGCAGACCATCTACGAGACCGCGCGCGGTCTCGAGGGCCTGGTCCGCAACGCGGGCGTGCACGCGTGCGCCGTGATCATGAGCAGCGAACCGCTCGTCAACGCGATCCCGCTGTGGAAGCGCGCGCAGGACGGTGCCGTCATCACCGGCTGGGACTACCCGTCGTGTGAGGCCATCGGGCTGTTGAAGATGGACTTCCTCGGCCTTCGCAACCTGACGATCATCGGCGATGCGCTGCAGAACATCAGCGCCAACCGCGGTATCGAGCTGGATCTGGACCAGGTGCCGCTCGACGATCGAGCCACCTTCGAGCTGCTCGGCCGCGGCGACACGCTCGGTGTGTTCCAGCTCGACGGCGGCCCGATGCGCGATCTGCTGCGTCGCATGCAGCCCACCGTCTTCGAGGACGTCGTCGCCGTCATCGCGCTGTATCGACCCGGTCCGATGGGCGTGAACGCCCACAACGACTACGCGGACCGGAAGAACGCGCGCCAGGCCATCAAGCCGATCCACCCCGAACTCGAAGAGCCGCTGCGCGAAATCCTCTCGGAGACCTACGGCCTGATCGTCTATCAAGAGCAGATCATGCGCATCGCGCAGAAGGTGGCGGGCTACTCGCTGGCTCGAGCCGACATTCTGCGCAAGGCGATGGGCAAGAAGAAGCGCGAAGTGCTCGACAAGGAGTACGAGGGCTTCTCCGAGGGCATGAAGAGCAACGGCTTCTCCGCCGCTGCCGTCAAGGCGTTGTGGGACACCGTGCTCCCGTTCGCCGACTACGCGTTCAACAAGTCACACGCCGCCGGCTATGGATTGGTGTCGTACTGGACGGCGTATCTGAAGGCGAACTTCCCGGCCGAGTACATGGCGGGCCTCCTGACGTCGGTCGGTGACGACAAGGACAAGGCGGCGGTATACCTGGCGGACTGCCGAAGGCTCGGAATCACCGTGCTGCCGCCCGACGTCAACGAGTCGGACCTCAACTTCGCTTCGGTGGGTACCGACATCCGCTTCGGATTGGGCGCGGTCCGCAACGTCGGGTCCAACGTCGTTGCCTCCCTGATCAACACCCGCAACGAAAAGGGCAAGTACACCGATTTCTCCGACTATCTCAACAAGATCGATGTCGCCGCCTGCAACAAGAAGGTGACGGAGTCGCTGATCAAGGCGGGGGCCTTCGACTCGCTCGATCACTCCCGCAAGGGCCTGTTCCTCATCCACACCGATGCCGTCGATTCGGTGCTCGGCACGAAGAAGGCCGAGGCCATGGGCCAGTTCGACCTCTTCGGGGGCGCCGACACCGCGACCGACGCGGTGTTTGCCATCAAGGTGCCCGAGGACGAGTGGGAGGACAAGCACAAGCTCGCATTGGAGCGAGAGATGCTGGGCCTCTACGTGTCCGGCCACCCACTCAACGGCGTCGCCCACCTGCTGGCCGCCCAGGTCGACACCCCGATCCCCGCAATTCTCGACGGTGATGTCCCGAATGAGGCGCAGGTGCGGGTCGGCGGCATCCTGGCGTCGGTGAACCGGCGGGTCAACAAGAACGGGATGCCTTGGGCCTCAGCACAATTGGAGGATCTCACCGGCGGCATCGAGGTGATGTTCTTCCCTCATACGTATTCGACGTTCGGGGCCGAGATCGCCGACGACACCGTCGTGATCGTCAGCGCGAAGGTGAACTCGCGCGACGACAGGCTGTCGCTGATCGCCAATGACCTTGTGGTGCCGGACTTCTCGAACGCGCAGGCCGATCGACCCGTGGCCGTCAGCCTGCCGACGCGCCAGTGCACGGTCGAGAAGGTCGGGGCGCTCAAGCAGGTGCTCGCCAATCACCCCGGCACGTCACAGGTGCGGCTGCGGCTGATCAGCGGCGACCGCATCACCACGCTCGAACTCGATCAGGCGCTGCGGGTGACACCGTCCTCGGCACTGATGGGTGATCTCAAGGCGCTGCTCGGTCCCGGCTGCCTCGGGGGCTAACCGCCCTCCCGACGTCGGCCGTCAGAACCGGTACCGCAAGATCCGGGCCTTGCGGGCACCCAGCTTGCTCAGCCCGGTCAGGCGGGTCGCGACACGCAGCGGGCCGGGGAACAGGTCCACCTCGGGCGCCTTCGTCAAGCTCGTCTCCTCGACCAGAGACAGTCGGGGAGCCCACGTCTCGGGATGGTGGGCATCCTTGAAACCTGGATAATCCCACTGGGTTCCGACGTCGCGGAACATCTGCTGGGGCGCGAGGCGGATGGCCACTCGACTGAGCCATCCGATGCCGCCGTAATCGTTGAACGCGAGTTCACCCGAGCCGAAGTATTCGGTGAGCCGACGGAACAGGTCGATGATCACCGCTTCGCTCAGAAAGGCCAGCAACCCGTCGGCGATCAGGATCGTCGGCCGGTCGGCGGGAATCGTTTCAGGCCAACGGTTGTCGGCAAGCGACAGCCCGATCGAATGCGAGCCGGACCGCGGTGGCAGTAGTCGTTCACGCAGTGCCGTGAGTGCGGGCAGGTCGACGCTGTACCAGTCGACGGATGCCGG
Source organism: Mycobacterium sp. (assembly GCA_025965555.1). Taxonomy (GTDB): domain Bacteria; phylum Actinomycetota; class Actinomycetes; order Mycobacteriales; family Mycobacteriaceae; genus Mycobacterium. The sequence goes on along the minus strand of JAOPWT010000288.1, from coordinate 3,835 downwards.
CGGCTCGACGCGGTACACCCCGCAGTCCAGCCCGGCGCCGAGGTCGACGACGACGGCGTCGGGATGTGTGGCGACGAAGCGTCGGACCAGGTCGTCGAGCATCTTGGCCCGCAGCGCCGTTTGACACACCACGCTCATGCCGACGCCGAGGCCGGCGAAGTCGTAGTCGATGCGGCCGATCACTTCGTCGGCGAGCCCGTCGCCGAGGATGGGGCGGGCCCACCGGCTGTCCAGTGCCCTGGCGTACTGCGTCAGGAAGGCGGTTCGCTCGATCGGCAGGAGGCCGCTGACGTCGATACCCATCCGGATCAGCCCAGCACGTTGACCGCGCGTGCGATGACCAGGGCGATCGTCGTCATCGACACCAGCGACTGCACCGTCATCATGCCCTTGGCCCAGCGCGCCAGCGGCATCGTGTCGGTGGGGGAGAACGCCACCACGTTGGTGAAGCTCACGTAGAGGTAGTCGACGAATGTCGGGCGCCAGTCCGGTCTGGCCTTGTCCGGATCCGTCATCTGCGGGAACAGGAAGTCGGGGTACGGGTGCCTTCCGGCCCGCCTAGCGAACGGACCGCCGCGGTCGAGTTCCCAGTACCAGATGCCGAAGGCGATGACGTTGGTGACGAAGATGGCCGCCCCGCCGCCGAGTAGCACCGCGGGCTTGTTGCTGACCTCACCGGAGAGAATGCGGTTGGCCAGCACGACGGCCGATGCCGTGTTGTCGATCGTGATCGCTGCCGTCAGGATGAGACTGGCCCATTTCCCGATGGTGGTCGGCCGCGACAGTCGCACCGGGTTGATGAGCAGCATGACCAGCAGCAGGAGCAACTCCATGATGATCAGCGGCCACCGCGGCAGCACCGTGTACTGCACGGGAATCGAGTGCTGAATCACGATGACGGCGAAGATCGCGATCAGAACGGGCCAGCGGTTCTCCGGATCTCCGGGCCGAAGCCACGACGGCACACGATGTTCAGCGTCCGAAGCGAGGTGTTCGGCCCGCTGCATGAAGGCCGCGACTTCTTTGGGGGGCTCGGGAGTTTCGGCCATTGACCCAGTGTCTGCGCCACGATGGAGGAATGACCGACGACACGACCAAGGAGTCCAGACACATCAGCGTGTGGATCGATGCCCCGGCGGAGGCGGTGTACGCCCATGCCTCCGATCGGGCACAGCTGCCGCGCTGGGCCGCTGGGCTCGCCGATCCGGCGCTCGCGGGCGCCGATGTGGAGTTCGCGCCCCGCAATGAGTTCGGGATTCTTGACCACGTCGTCCGTCTGCCCTCCGGTGACCAGGTCTACAACCCGATGCGGGTCATTCCGGAGGGGCTGGGCGAGCAAGGGTGCGAGGTGGTGTTCAGCCTAGGGGTCCAGACGTGACCGAAGACGAGTTCGCAGCCGACGCCGATGCCGTGGCAGCGGACCTCGATAGGTTGCGCAGGCTGGTGGAGGGGCCGGGCTAGGCGTCGGACGAGCTGAACAAGCCAAGGCCCAACCAGACGATCACGGCCGCGACAGCGCCACCGAGGACCGCCGGGGCTGCGCTCATGGTGGCGAGCCCGACGACGACGAGCACCAGCGCCCCGACCGCGAGGGCGATCAGCTTGTACGCGGGCCAGGGGACACCGGCGATGCGTACTTCCGTGGACGTGGTCATGAACTCACGATAGCTCGTAACTTGAGTTTCGGGTAGCCGAAACACCGATTGCGGCCCGACGCTGTGTACCGGTCATATGCTGGTGGCATGCCTTTGACTGGAGAGTACGAACCAAGCACGTCGGACTGGGCCCGGGAGAACGCCGAGACCTTCATGGCGTCCGGTGGCACCGAGGGAACCGAACTCAAGGGCAGACCGGTGATCCTGCTCACCACCATCGGGGCGAAATCCGGCAAGATCCGCAAGACGCCGCTGATGCGGGTTGAGCACGAGGGGGAGTACTCCGTGGTCGCGTCCCTCGGCGGCGCCCCAAAGCACCCCGTCTGGTACTTCAACATCAAGGCGCACCCCGACGTCGAACTGCAGGACGGCACCGTCACCAAGGACTACCACTCTCGGGAGGTATTCGGTGACGAGAAGGCGGTCTGGTGGGAGCGCGCCGTCGCGGCGTGGCCGGACTACGCCGACTACCAGAAGAAGACCGACCGCCAGATCCCGGTGTTCGTGCTCACGCCCAAGAGCTAAACCCATTTTCGCGCACGCGCCGGTGAGTGGCACCATTGACCGGTGTCCGCTGAACTGAGTCAGACTTCTCGCCGTCCTGCGCCGCTCGGCGCCTCGGACATCGATGAGGCCGCTCAGCGAATTGCGAAGGTCGTCACCCTCAGTCCACTGCAGTTCAGCGACCGGTTGTCCGCGATGACGGGGGTGCAGGTCTATCTCAAGCGGGAGGACCTGCAGGCCGTCCGCAGCTACAAGCTCCGCGGTGCCTACAACCTCCTGATGCAGCTGACGCCAGACGAGATCGCGGCGGGTGTCGTCTGTTCGTCGGCGGGCAATCACGCCCAGGGCTTCGCGCTGGCGTGCCGGGCGATGGGGATCCACGGACGCGTGTACGTGCCTGGCAAGACCCCGAAGCAGAAGCGCGACCGAATCCGCTACCACGGCGGCGAATACATCGAACTGATCGTCGGTGGGGCGACCTACGACATCGCGGCGGCCGCCGCACTCGACGACGTCGCGAGGACTGGCGCCACGCTGGTGCCGCCCTACGACGACCTTCGCACCATGGCCGGCCAGGGCACTATTGCCGTCGAAATCCTTCAGCAGCTGGAGGCCGAGCCCGACCTCGTCATCGTTCCCGTCGGCGGCGGCGGCTGCATCAGCGGCATCACCACCTACCTTGCCGAGCGCACCACCAAGACCTCGGTGCTGGGGGTGGAACCGGCTGGGGCCGCGTCGATGGTGGCAGCGCTGGCCACCGGCGAGCCCGTCACACTCGAGCACGTCGATCAGTTCGTGGACGGCGCTGCCGTCGCGCGCGCCGGTGCGCTGCCGTATGCCGTGTTGTCCGCCGCCGGGGACATGGTCTCGATCACCGCGATCGACGAAGGCGCGGTCTGCACCGCGATGCTCGACCTGTACCAGAACGAGGGCATCATCGCCGAGCCAGCGGGTGCGCTGTCGGTCGCAGCCCTGATGGAGACGTGCTCCGAGGGAACCGTCGAGCCGGGGTCGACCGTCGTGTGCCTGATCTCGGGTGGCAACAACGACGTCTCCCGATACAACGAGGTCCTCGAGCGCTCTCTGGTGCATCTCGGCCTCAAGCACTACTTTCTGGTGGACTTCCCGCAGGAACCGGGCGCGCTGCGCCGCTTCCTCGACGAGGTGCTCGGGCCGGGCGACGACGTCACCCTGTTCGAGTACGTGAAGCGAAACAACCGGGAGACCGGCGAGGCGCTGGTCGGGGTGGAACTGGGGTCCGCCGCCGACTTCGACGGCCTGATGGAGCGGATGCGCCTGTCGGACATGCACGTCGAGGCGCTGGAGCCCGGCTCACCGGCGTACCGCTACCTGACCTGATCGGGCGCGACGAGGACGAGGTGTTCGTCGTTGGCGCGGAAGAACGGCTCGATCGGTACCCCGACCTCGGCGGCGATCTCGGTGAGCAAGGTCGACCACCGCCGGTCGGCATCCGTGACACCACCGACACCCGGCCTGCTCAGCAGCAATGCCACGGTGGTCGGACCGTCCGCCTTGGCCACGATCTCCCGAAGGGCCAGCATCAGGTTCCGGATCACGCCTGGCTCGGCTGTCTTGCCGACGGGCACGTCACTGAGCACCTTGATCATGCATCGGTCCGGACCAATGAAGACGAAGCGCAGCAGGCGTTCGCCGAA
>JAOPWT010000626.1 GCA_025965555.1 Mycobacterium sp. | reverse complement strand
CGGACCTGCTACGCCAGCGCACACTGGTGACTGCGGCGCAATACCTGGCACTGGGCATCGACCCCGCCCGATCCACGGTCTTCGTGCAGAGCCACGTGCCGGCTCACGCCGAATTGACCTGGGTGCTGGGCTGTTTCACCGGATTCGGCCAGGCCTCACGGATGACCCAGTTCAAGGACAAGTCGCAGAAGGAAGGCGCCGACGCCACGACGGTCGGCCTGTTCACCTACCCGGTGCTGATGGCCGCCGACGTGCTGCTCTACGACACCAACCTGGTGCCCGTCGGGGAGGACCAGCGGCAGCACCTCGAACTCGCCCGCGACGTCGCGCAGCGGTTCAACGCGCGGTTCCCCGACTCCCTCGTCGTGCCAGAACCGATGATCCAGAAGGCGACGGCGAAGATCTACGACCTTCAGGATCCGACCGCCAAGATGAGCAAGTCGGCCGCCACCGATTCAGGGTTGATCAGCCTGCTCGACGATCCGAAGAAGACCGCCAAGAAGATTCGCTCCGCCGTCACCGACAGCGAGCGCGAGATCCGCTTCGACCGCGACGCCAAACCGGGGGTGTCCAACCTGCTGACCATCCAGTCGGCCGTCACGGGCACCGACGTCGACAAGCTCGTCGAGGGTTACGTCGGGCGCGGCTACGGTGATCTCAAGGCCGACACCGCCGACGCCGTCGTCGAATTCGTCACGCCGATCAAGGCTCGGGTCGACGAAATGTTGGCCGACCCCGCAGAATTGGAATCCGTACTGGCCGCCGGCGCGGAGCGGGCCAATGAGGTGTCTGCGAAGACGTTGCAGCGGGTATACGACAAACTAGGGTTGCTTCCGATGGGCGCTCGCGCGAAGAGAAAATAGGACGCAAGCGTCCCCAGCGATCAGGAGGCCGGCGTGACTGAACCGGCCAAACCCGGCGTCATGGACAGGCTTCGGGCCAGATTTCCGTGGTTCGACCGTGTCATGACCGCGCAGGAGCGGTACAACGACAGCAAGGGCGACTTCTACGCCGCAGGCATCACCTACTTCACCATCTTTGCGCTGTTCCCGCTGTTGATGGTCGGTTTCGCGGCTGCAGGCTTCATCCTCAGCAGAGACCAGGAGCTGCTCGCACAAGTCACGACCAAGATCAAGGGCGCCGTCTCCGGGGACCTCGGGCAGTCGCTGATCACCCTCATGGACACCGCGATCGAGCAGCGAACCTCGGTCGGACTCATCGGGCTCGCGACCGCGGTGTGGGCCGGGTTGGGCTGGATGGCCCACCTGCGTGAAGCGCTCAGCCAGATGTGGGGTCTGCAGCGCGTCGAGCCGCCGGGCTGGGTGAGGACCAAGATCTCGGACCTGCTGGCGTTGCTCTCGGCCTTCGCCGCGATCGTCATCACGGTCGCGCTCACCGCACTCGGCAACGGGACGGTGATGCGCCACGTCCTCGAGTTCTTCGGCATCCCCGACTTCCCTGCGCTTGGCGTTGTGTTGCGCTTGGTGTCAATGGTGGTGTCGCTCGGCATCTCCTGGCTGCTGTTCACCTGGATCATCGGCCGCCTGCCGAGGGAATCCGTCGGCTTCCGCAGCGCGGCACGGGCGGGGCTGCTCGCCGCCGTGGCCTTCGAGATCTTCAAGCAGGTGGCGTCGATCTACCTGAAGTCGGTCCTCGGTGGTCCCGCCGGCTCGACGTTCGGCCCGATCATCGGGCTGATGGTGTTCGCCTACATCACCGCACGGCTGATCCTGTTCGCGACGGCATGGGCTGCGACGTCACCGGAGAATCTCGCGGCAGCGCCCGTCGGGCCGCCGGAGCCCGCCGAGATCGTCACCAGGGTCGACCTCCACGAAGGCGTCGGCGTTGGCGTTGGTGGTGCCATCGCCGCGGCAGGGGTGGGTGCCCTTGGTGCGCTTGGTCTTTCGCGGTTGACGCGGCGGCGCCGACGGCGGTCTAGGAGCCGTAGTTCAGCGTGATGGTGCCGTCGCGGTTCACTCCGGTGCCCGCTGGCGGATCCTGCCGCACGACGCGATTCTTGGTGTCGTCGGAGCCTGGAACGTCGCCTCCGTTGAGCAGAGGACCCACGAAGCCGAAGTCCTGCAGGTAGGGGACGACCTCGAGATAGGTCTTGCCGACCAGGTTCGGCATGGTGAATTGATTGCCGAGCGACACTTTCAGCGTGATCGCCGACTGGCCTGAAAGATACGTTCCGACAGGGGGATCGGTCGAGATGACCTGACCGGCGGGAAGGGTGCTGTCGACGGGTGCGGTGAGGACGACCTGAAAGCCCGCGGTCTTCAGGTTCGCGGCGGCCCGATCGGCGGTCTGGCCAACCACGTCCGGTACGCGGTGCGCGTCCGGCCCGGTGCTCAGCTGGATCGTGACGTCGTTGGTGATCTCCGAGATCTGGCCCGCTGCTGGGATGGTCGCGATCACCAGGTTCTGCGGTATCGTCGCCGAGGCTGTTGACGAGGGCTTGGAATGGGAGAATCCGGCGGCGGCGAGGCGGCGCACGCAGTCGTCGAGGCTCAGCCGCGAGCAGTTGGGCACTTCGTGTTGCTCGGGTCCCGAGGACACGTCGACGGTGATCTCGTCGCCCCCGGCAAGAGCGGTGTGAGCGCCCGGATCGGTGTCGATGACGTGGCCGGGTGGCACCGACGGATCGGATTTCTGGATCGGGCCGCGAATCTTGAATCCGAGGCTCTGCAGCGTCGCGATGGCTGCCTGCTGAGTCTGTCCATGGACGTCCGGCACCGGAACCGCGTGTTCCCGGGTACCGAGGGCGTTGACCGCGACGGTGATCACGACTGCCAGGACGGCGAGCACCGCAGCCGGAAGCAGCCACCGGCGCATCGGCCTGCCATCTCGCGGCTCGGCGGCTTGGGCAAGCCACTGTGGCCCGCGACCACCGTCGAACGGCCCTGAAGTGAGGTCGGTGCGTTCGGCATTGGTGAACACCTTGGGTGCGTGCGGTGCTTCCCCGCCTCGCACGCGGATGAGATCGGCGCGCATCTCGGCCGCTGACTGATAGCGGTTCTCGGGGTTCTTCGTCAGCGCCTTGAGCACCACGGCGTCCAGCTCCGGCGAGATGCCGTCCCGGAGCTGCGAAGGTGGCTCCGGATCCTTGCGCACGTGCTGATAGGCGACTGCGACGGGAGAGTCGCCGACGAATGGCGGCTGGCCGGTGATGATCTCGTAGAGGACGCAGCCGAGCGAATAGATGTCGGAGCGGGCGTCGACTGGTTCGCCGCTGGCCTGTTCGGGTGAAAGGTACGCCGCGGTGCCGATGACGGTGGCGGTGGCGGTGAGCCGGTTGCCGCCGGTCGTATCGGACAGGGTACGGGCGATGCCGAAGTCCATCACCTTCACCGCACCCGCCGTGCTGATCATGACGTTGGCGGGTTTGACGTCGCGGTGGATGATGCCGTGCTGGTGGCTGAAGTTCAGTGCCTGGCAGGCGTCGGCGATGACCTCGATCGCGTACCCGGGTTCCATCGGACCGTCGTCGCGGATCAAGTCGCGCAGCGTGACGCCGTCGACGTACTCCATGACGATGTAGGGCAGCGGGCCCGTCGCGGTCTCGGCCTCGCCGGTGTCGTACACCGCGACGATGGCAGGGTGGTTCAGCGCGGCGGCGTTCTGTGCCTCCCGGCGGAAGCGGAGGTAGAAGCTCGGATCGCGGGCGAGGTCGGCGCGCAGCACCTTCACCGCGACGTCGCGGTGCAACCGGACGTCACGGGCGAGGTGGACCTCCGACATGCCACCGAACCCGAGGATCTCCCCGAGTTCGTAGCGGTCGGACAGGTGCTGGGGGGTGGTCATGGGAACGTCTGCTCTACGGCTAGTAGCGGGGGTGTCTCGAGGCTCCACGCGGGCGCGGGCATGGCGCCGGGTGTCGCGGGGGGTGCCGGAACCACCGTGGTGCTGGTCTCGGTGGACGGAGCGGGCTTCTGGTCCTTGCGATCCTGCACGTTGAGGACCATGAGGATCGCGATGATGATCGCCAGCGCACCGAGCACGCCTGCCGCCCACAGCAGCGCCCGTTGACCGGGGGAGAAGGTGCGCTTCGGGGGTGGGGTGCGGTGGCTGCCCGTCGGTGGACGGGTACGGACGGTGGTGGTCGGAGGACGACCGTAGTCGGCGACCGCGCGGGTCTGTGCGGTCGACGGAATGGCAGCCGGGGTGGCCCGCCCGATGGTGGGGGCATGGTTGGGACGAGGTGGCCTGCGGCCGGCGCGCACCGCGGCAACGGCGTCGGCGAACGCACCGCCGGTGCGGTAGCGATGACCAGGCTCCTTGAGGAGGCTGATCTCGATGAGCTCACGCACGTTGGGCGGGATGTCGGCGGGCAGGGGGGCGGGCTGCTCCTTGATGTGCTTCATCGCCACCGTCAGGGCACCCTCGCCGGTGAACGGTCGCCGACCCGCCACCGATTCGTAGCCGACGACACCCAGTGAGTAGACGTCGCTGGCGGCGGTCGCGTCGCGGCCGAGGGCCTGTTCGGGGGCGATGTACTGCGCGGTGCCCATGACCATGCCGGTCTGGGTCACCGGCGCGGCGTCCACGGCCTTGGCGATGCCGAAGTCGGTGAGCTTCACCTGGCCGGTCGGGGTGATCAGGATGTTGCCCGGCTTGACGTCGCGGTGTACCAGCCCAGCCGTGTGCGCGACCTGCAGCGCCCGTCCCGTTTGCTCCAGCATGTCGAGGGCGTGGCGCAACGACAGTCGTCCCGTGCGCTTGAGGACGGAGTTCAGCGGCTCACCGGTGACCATCTCCATCACCAGGTAGGCGGTACGGCCGGCGTCGTCGAGTTCGGTCTCGCCGTAGTCATAGACGCTGGCGATGCCGGGATGGTTCAGCATGGCCACGATCCGCGCCTCGGCGCGGAACCGCTCCACGAACTCGGGGTCCGAGGAGAATTCGGCCTTGAGCACCTTGATGGCGACCTGGCGTCCCAGCCGGGTGTCGAGGCCCTCCCAGACCTGTCCCATACCGCCCGTCGCGATGAGTCGCTGAAGACGGTAGCGGTCGGACAGAGTCACTCCGACGCGCGCGGTCATGATCCCTCCCGCAAGGCCGCGGCAATGGTGGCCCGCCCGATCGGCGCAGCGAGTGCGCCACCGGTCGCGGACAATCGGTCACCGCCATTCTCCACTAGGACCGCAACGGCGACCTTGGGTGCCTGGGCAGGCGCGAATGCGATGTACCAGGCGTGGGGCGGGGTGTTGCGTGGATCCGAGCCGTGTTCGGCCGTCCCCGTCTTGGATGCGATCTGTACGCCAGCGATGGCGCCCGTCTGCTGGGTCACCTGCTCGGCGTCAATCATCAGGCTCGTAAGTGTAGTGGCGACCTGCGAGGACACTGCCCGGCGAAGCTCGTGGGGGCTGGTCGAGCTGATGTTGCCGAGGTCGGGACCCTTGAGATCCTCGACCAGATACGGCTGCATCGTGACGCCGCCGTTCGCGACCGTCGCGGCGATCATCGCGTTCTGCAGTGGGGTCAGGGCCACGTCCTTCTGACCGATGCTCGACATCCCAAGAGCCGCGTTGTCGCCGATGGGACCGACGGTCGACGCCGCGACCTGGAGCGGGATCGGCGGGGGTGCGCCGTCGAGGCCGAACCCCTGCGCGGTCTTGCGAAGGGCGTCGGTGCCGGTGCGGATGCCGAGGTCGACGAACGCGGTATTGCACGACTTCGCGAACGCGGTGCGTAGCGTCGTGGTCGGGTCGTTGCCACAGGTGGTGCCGCCGTAGTTCTCCAGCGTTGCGGTGCTGTCCGGCAATGGAATTCGAGCTGCGGCGGTGACCTGCGTGTCCGGTGTGGCGCCGTTCGCCAGCGCCGCCGCGGTGGTGATCACCTTGAACGTCGAGCCGGGGGGATAGGTCTCCGAGATGGCCCGGTTGACCAGTGGGGAGTCCGGGTCGTCACGCAACTGCTGCCAGGAGTCGGACTGTACGTTGCCGTCGTGCGAGGCCAGGAGGTTGGGGTCGTACGACGGAGACGACACCATCCCGAGGATCTTCCCGGTCGACGGCTCGAGCGCCACGACCGAGCCCTTGCACGGACCTCCGCTGCAGCCCTTCTGCATGGCGTCCCAGGCCGCCTGCTGAACCTGCGGGTTGATGGTGGTGGCGACGTTGCCGCCGCGCGGATCCCGGCCGGTGAAGAAGTCGGCCAGCCGACGGCCGAACAGGCGCTCGTCGGAGCCGTTCAAGACGGAGTCCTCGGCCCGCTCCAGCCCGGTGCTCGAGTACAGCAGGGAGTAGAAGCCGGTGACCGGGGCGTACGCCTGCGGGTTGGGGTACACCCGCAGGAACCGGAAGTGGCCGTCTGTCGACGTGGAGTAGGCGAGGAGTTGGCCGCCCGCCGAGATCTGGCCGCGCTGGCGCGAATACTCGTCGAGCAGCACCCGCTGGTTGCGGGGATCGGAGCGCAGCCCGTCGGCCCGAAACACCTGGGTCAGGGTGGCATTCGCGAGTAACAGCACGATCAGCCCCATGATCGCGATGGAGATGCGTCGCAGTGAGGTGTTCATACCTTCTCGATCACCTCCGTATGGGCCGAGGCGATCGGAGTGGCGTTCGGCCCCTTGGTGTTCAGCGGGCGGCGGGCCGAGTGCGAGATGCGGATCAGGATCGCCAGCAGCACGTAGTTGGCGATCAACGAGGAGCCACCGTACGACATCCACGGGGTGGTGAGGCCCGTCAGGGGAATGAGCTTGGTGACTCCGCCGACGACGATGAACAACTGGATGGCCAGCGTCGAGGCGAGCCCGGCGGCCAGCAGCTTGCCGAAGCTGTCGCGCACAGCCACCGCCGTCCGCAGACCGCGAATGACCACGATCGTGTAGAGCATGAGGACGCCCGCGAAGCCGACGAGGCCGAGTTCCTCACCGATCGCGGCGATGATGAAGTCCGTCGAGGCGGCAGGCACCGTGCCCGGCTGACCGTTGCCCAGTCCGGTGCCGAAGATGCCGCCGGTCGCGAAGCTGAACAGTGACTGCACCATCTGGTAGCCCGCGCCGTCGGGGTCGGCGAAGGGGTCGAGCCAAGTCTCCACGCGGATGCGGACGTGGGCGAACGTGTGGTACGCGACGACGCTGCCCACCGCGAACAGGCTGAGGCCCAACAGAACCCAGCTCAGTCGGTCGGTTGCGATGTAGACGAGCACCAGGAACGACGCGTACAGCAGCAGCGAGGTGCCGAGGTCCTTCTCGAAGATCATGACGCCGACGGAGGCTATCCACGCGGCCAGCAACGGCGCCAAGTCCCTGGGGCGGGGGAGATTCATCCCGAGGAAGTGCTTGCCCGCGCTGGTGAACAGGCTGCGCTTGGCCACCAGGACGGAGGCGAAGAAGATCAGCAGCAGGATCTTGGAGATCTCGGCAGGCTGAATTGAGAAGCCGTGGAAGCGAATCCAGATCTTGGCGCCGTTCTCCTCGGAGATGGAGCTGGGAAGGATGGCGGGAATCAGAAGAAAGACGATGCCGACGAGTCCGCAGACGTAGCCGTAGCGGGCCAGCATGCGGTGATCGGTGAGGAAGGCCACGACGAGGCAGAACGCCACCACGCCGACGAGCGTCCACAGCATCTGCTGATTGGCGCTCGGGCCGCGGGCGCCCCCCGTACCGAGGGCTCCCTCGGCCAGGTCGAGACGGTGAATCATCACCAGCCCCAAGCCATTCAGCAAGGCCACCACCGGAAGCAACAGGGGGTCGGCATAGGGCGCGTACCGACGGACGGCCAGATGGGCGGCGCCGAACAACCCCAGGAACCCGAGGGTGTACTGGGCGAGATCCCAGCTGAGACCCTGTTCCTGGTTGGCCTCCACGATGAGCAGCGCGACGGTCGTGATCAACGCGGCGAACCCGAGCAGCATCAGCTCGGCGTTGCGCCGGTTCGGAAGGGGTGGAACCACCGTCACTGGCGCCTGCGGTTGCGTGCTCATGAAGCCGTCCGGCAGTCGGTGCCCGGCTTCTGTGGCGGAGGCGGAAGTGCGGTCACGGTGGGCGACGGTGAGGGTGGCGGAGGCGGTGCGGTCACCGTTGTCGGCACCTCCGGCGAAGGCGCGGCGGTCGCGCTGGGCGACGGCGGCGGGGCGGCAGACGTCGAAGAGGGCCCCGGGGGAGTGCTCGACGGAGCCGGTGTCGGGGTGGGCGTCGACGTCGTTCTGGGGGCGGGCGGGAGGCAGATCGGCAGAACCGAAGTCTGGGCCAGTTCCCTGAGCTGTCGGATGGCCTCGTCGAGTGTTCCGCCGGGCAGTCCAGCCGTCACCTGTGCGCGCTCGGACTCACGCAGTTCGGCGACCTTCAGCGGTTTGCAACCGGTGCGGTCGTCGTCGACACCGATGTTGGTGATCGAGTTGCGAGAGTCGAGGCAGGCGACCTGAAAGGGTTGCTGCAGAGGCATTCCCAGGAAGCTGCCCTGGACTCCGCGCATGATGTGCACCGAGCCGTCGCGTTCGGCGACGTAGTAGTTGTTCTGAATCACCATGCGCCCGACCGCAAGTCCCGCCAGCACCAGCACGATCAGCAGCAGCGCGACGACGATCATCTTGCGGCGTGACCGCGCCTTCTTCGCCGGAGCCGTGGCTTCGACCGTGGGTCGCTTGGCCGCCGCGACGCGCTTCGGGTTGAATGCGGAGGCGCGTCCGGCCGCGGTGTTGGGCGGGGCGCTCTGATCGTCCTCGCCGGATACCGCTCCCGCGAGGATCGGCTGGGTCTGGCCGTATTCGTAGTCGACGACGTCGGCGACGACCACCGTTACGTTGTCCGGGCCGCCTCCGCGCAGCGCCATTTCGATGAGCCTGTCGGCACTCTCGGTGACGTCGGGGATCTGAAGCGCGTCCAGGATGGTGTCGTGGCTGACCGGATCGGACAACCCGTCGGAGCACAGGAGGTAGCGGTCACCGGCGTGAGCTTCGCGCACGGTCAGCGTGGGTTCGACCTCGTGGCCGGTCAGCGCCCGCATGATCAGGGACCGCTGCGGGTGACTGTGTGCCTCCTCGGCGGTGATGCGGCCTTCATCGACCAATGTCTGAACGAAGGTGTCGTCCTTGGTGATCTGGGTCAGCTCGCCGTCACGCAGGAGATAGCCTCGGGAGTCGCCGACGTGCACCAGCCCAAGTCTGTTTCCCGCGAACAGAATTGCGGTCAGCGTGGTACCCATGCCCTCGAGCTCGGGATCGGCTTCGACGTGTGCGGCGATCGCCGAGTTGCCTTCGTGGACGGCGGAGTTGAGCTGGCTGAGGAGATCCCCGCCAGGCTCGTCGTCGTCGAGGTGCGCAAGGGCCGCGATCACCAACTGGGAGGCGACCTCGCCTGCGGCGTGGCCACCCATGCCGTCGGCGAGCGCCAGCAGCCGCGCACCGGCGTACACCGAGTCTTCGTTGTTGGCGCGGACGAGTCCGCGGTCGCTGCGTGCGGCGTATCGGAGGACGAGAGTCATGGACGCAGCTCGATCACCGTCTTGCCGATTCGCACCGGCGTCCCCATCGGAACCCTTACTGCCGTCGTCACCTTCGCCCTGTCAAGGTATGTACCGTTGGTCGATCCTAGGTCCTCGACGTACCATTCGGACCCCCGCGGCGAGAGCCTGGCGTGCCGTGTCGATGAATAGTCGTCGGTCAGCACCAGTGTCGAGTCATCGGCCCGCCCGATGAGCACGGGTTGACTGCCTAGCTGAATCCGGGTTCCCGCCAACGCTCCCTCGGTCACCACCAGCTGGCGCGGGGTGTTGCGCCGCTGGCCTCGGCTGGGCAGCAACGTGCCGCGCAAGGCAAGCCCGCGTCTCACCATCACGGCACCCGTCGGGGCGTAGATGTCGTTGCGCAGGATGCGCAGGACCGACCAGATGAACAGCCACAGCAGCAAAAGGAATCCGACGCGTGTCAGCTGCAGCACTATCCCCTGCATCTGACGTCCTCTCCGTCACCGTCCCGATGTCGCCGCGTCGGCGCCACCGCACCGTTTTCCGGACCGCGTCGCGACCGACCACCGGCTCGTTGCGCCGCCGTCGGCAACGTCACGATACTTGGGCCTGCGACGGGCGTGAGGTCGAAGCGAGAGCTTGGCCTCCGGCCGCCACCAGCCAGGGCCCTCAGTGAACGCGGACGATGATCTCGGAGTGGCCGAGACGGATGGTGTCGCCGTCGGCCAGCTGCCATTCCTGAACCGGCGCGTTGTTGACGGTCGTGCCGTTCGTCGAATTCAGGTCCGACAGCAGAGCGACCTGGCCGTCCCACCGGATCTCCAGATGTCGGCGCGAGACGCCGGTATCCGGTAGGCGGAACTGAGCGTCCTGGCCGCGGCCGATGACGTTGGCGCCCTCGCGAAGCTGGTAGGTGCGGCCGCTGCCGTCGTCGAGTTGCAAGGTCACGCTGGCAGCGCCTGTGCCGTACCCGGCGCCCGCGCCATACCCAGCGGCCGGTGCCGCGGCAGGCGGCTGGCCGTAGTCGTATCCGGCGGGCTGTCCGTAGCCCTGGTCGGAGTAGCCCTGAGGCGCGGCAGGTTCGCCGTAGCGGCCGTAGTCGGGCTGTCCGTAGTCCGGCCTGCCGTACGCCTGGCCGCCGTAGCCGCCCTGGTCCGGATAGCCGCCCTGGTCGGGGTAGCCGCCTTGATCGGGGTAGCCGCCCTGATCGGGATATGCCGGCCGCGGCGGCTCGGGACGGGACTCCGGGCGGCCGTACTCCTCGCCGCGTGGCGGTGCCGCGGGGCGGCCGTAGTCGTAGCCGCCGGGCTCGCCGTAACCTCCAGGGGCGCCGGCAGGCGGCCCGTATCCGGGGGGCGGCTGGCGGTAACCCTGGTCCGGGTGACCGGCGCCGGCAGGCGGGCCGTATCCGGCGGGGGGCCGCTGTTCGTAATTGGGCGGCGGGTAGCCCTGGTCGGGGTAACCTCCGCGGTCGGGGTAACCGCCATGCTCCGGGTAGCCACCGGCTGGCGCAGCGGGTTGTTGACCCTGCGCCGGTGCGGGCGGGTAGCCGCCTTCGGGGGCAGGCGGGTACGGGGCGCGGGGCTCTTCGCCCTGGCGGCCGTAGTCGTAGTAGTCGTCGCCTGGCTGCGCTGGTCCCTGGCCGCCGCCGCGGTAGCTCGGGTTGTCGGTCATTGGTGGAACTCCTGGTTCTGCAGTGTGAGCACGGTCTCTGGGTGCAGGGGCGCTTCCGCCGCTGGTCGAGTCTGGGTTGACCGTTCCACGGGTGCGAAACTGGCCGGTGTGCAGTTGCGGTGACGCTTCGAATCCAACGACCACATCACCATACGTTTGCCACCCTTGGTCACGGATGTATCCCTCCAGGTATCGGGCAAAAGTCGTCGGTGTGAGGTCGGGGTCCGCGCGAACCTTGTGAAAGTCGGATGCACTGAGGGTAATGACGTAGTGGTTTGGGGCCAAAACTCGGCCGCCGCCAACTTCGCGCGAGCCTGCCTCGGCTTCGCGCTGAAGGATCGCCTCGACCTCCTGCGGAACGATGGAGCCGCCGAAGACGCGGGCGAAGGTGTCACCGAGGGTCGACTCCAGCTTGCGCTCGAAGCGGTCGACGAGTCCCATATCACCGCCTGCCTCGCAGTTCGTCGTAGTAGGTCGCGCTTGACACTGACCAGGAACCTGCGTGTCGCGGGCCCCGGTGCCTGTACGCATGGTATCGGCCATGTAGCTCCGAACGTGACCAACAGAACTCTGAGAATCAGATCACGGCAGGTCAGGACTGTCGGTGGCCCTGCGCAGCGGCCCATCTGCGCGGTTGGGGAGTGGCCCCGAGTGCGTGATAGTCTCTCCCGGTTGTTTGGGCGAGTGGCGGAATGGCAGACGCGCTGGCTTCAGGTGCCAGTGTCCTTCGGGACGTGGGGGTTCAAGTCCCCCTTCGCCCACAACGAGCGGTTCTGCGAACCGCAGGCATAGAGGTCACGAACCAGAAATGGTTCGTGACCTTTGTGTTTGGTGGAGGTGGGCCGCGGGTGCGACTCGAGGCGCCCCAGCGCTTGGATTAGGTGCGCTTCCACGATTATGGGGATTTGCGTGACAAAGTCCCGGACGGCGTCAACAAACCTGAAGACTGACGACTGGGTGTTTACCGATAGCCGCTTCGGGATGCAGCATGGTGACGACGAACTCGTTCTGCAATTCCTCGCTGAGATGCTGCACCCAGTGGCCAGACCCGATGAAGAGGAGGTCGTCAGACTTCTCAACTCGTTCAACGAAGCCCTCGCGAAAGACGGCTGCGAGCTCTACCCAGCCGACTGGATCAGTGGCCATGCCGTCTACGGATGGCCAACCAGCGCGAGTTTTCGACCGCCGCGCTTGCGATGTGGGACGGCGTCGCGTCGCTACCACCGGCCGCCTCACGAGCTGTTCGGCTGGCGGGCGCGATCGACTCGGCACAGTTGTCGTCCTGACGGAGCGGCTTCTCGATCGAGGAGGCTCTACTATCGCGTTGAAGCTATAGAGACACCCTAACGAGCGCTCGCCTGCACCACCCCGGACCTCGAAAGTATCGCCTTGACAAAGGCTTTGGGAACGATCATCGCGGCCTCCCGAAAGGTCGGCGGCCTCGCCGAGGGCGCTGTATAGCTATCGCCCCGCGAGCCTACCGATGGGGTGATGCCGAGCCCGGGCAGCCGGTCGGTATAGCCGGCGATGGGTGGAATCCGCCCTCCGATCCGCGATCGGGATGATGCAGCAATTCGGAGAGATCCGAGTTCGACTGCCACACAGCATTATTGAGTGCCTGCAGCAGATCCGCGCTCCACATGGTCGGTGAGGCAAGCCCAGCCGACGATCTTCTTCGTTCGGACATCGGAGACGAAGGCGGTGTAGCAGAATCCCCCATGTCCGAACGAAGGTGATGTCGGCAACCCACAGGCGGACTCCAGAATCTCATTGGCCCTGAATCTCGGCATGCTCAGAACTCGTCGTACCGGGACGCTGTCCGGCATCAACTCAGGGTTTGCGACCACGCCCTGGTTGGACTCAATTCGTGCTGCCCGTCTGGGATGACCGTCAGAAGACGATGGTCTGGTTGCCGTGTTGGATGATGCGGTCCTGGCAGTGCCACAGGACGGCTCGGGAGAGCACGGCGCGCTCCACGTCGGCGCCGAGGCGGGTCAGGTCGTCGACGTCGTGGCGGTGATCTACGCGTACGACGTCTTGTTCGATGATGGGGCCGTCGTCGAGTTCCTCGGTGACGTAGTGCGCGGTGGCACCAACGAGTTTCACGCCGCGCTCTTTGGCCCGTCGATACGGCTCCGCACCGATGAACGACGGCAGGAAGGAGTGATGGATGTTGATCAGTGGACAGCCCACCTCGGCCAAGAACTGAGGCGTGATGATCTGCATGTAGCGGGCGAGCACCACGAGGTCGACGTTGTCGCGCAACACCTCGAGCTGGCGTCGTTCCGCTTCGTCCCGACTGTCTTTGGCGGCGGGTATGTGGTGAAAGGGCACGCCGAAGGGGCGGACGTGGTCGGCGAGGTCGGGATGGTTGGAGATGACCGCCGTGATCGTCATGTCGAGTTCGCCGCGGCGGTGACGCCACAGCAGATCCAGGAGGCAGTGGTCGGCGCGGGAGGCCATGATCACGACCTTCTTGGGGTTGGCGGCCTCGGTGAGCCGGAAGTCCATGTCGAATCGCGTGGCGAGCTGTTCGGTCAGGTCACGCTCGAATGCCTGGCGTGCGCTGCTCAGTCCGGGTAGGTGAAAGATGGTGCGCTGCATGAACGTTCCGCCGGACTGCTGGGTGGCGTGTTGTTGCAGTGAGACGATGTTGGCTCCGGCCTGGGTCAGGAAGGTGCTGACGGCGGCCACCAATCCGGGTCGATCGGGGCAGCGCAGCAACAAGCGGCCCACATCGGTGGCTGGCTGCGCTTGCGCATCGGTCCGGGGGTAGAGCCCACCGCCCGGTGCCTCGAGCACGTCGACGTCGTGTCGGATGAACATGGAAAGGGCCCTTTCTTACCTTACGGTGTTGCGGCGCTTGGTATTTGGGTGGGTAGCAAGAGCAGCGAGGGGGTGCCAGGCATCGCCTGGCACCCCCTACGTCCCTGCGGTGCTTAGGAGGACGCGCCGTGGGCTCCGTTGGCCCCGTCGGTGCCGCCTGCTCCGGTGCTGCCGGCGTTGCCGGTCGCTCCGGTCGCACCGGACGTGCCGGTGCTGCCGGTTGCCCCGGTGGCTCCGGTGGACCCGGTGGACCCGGTGGTGCCGGTGCTGCCGGTCGTGCCGGTGCCGCCGAACAATCCACCGTGCCCGGCGGTGCCGGACGTGCCGCCGGTCCCTCCGGTGCCTCCGGTCCCGCCTGCCGCGCCGGTACCACCAGCCCCGCCGGCGCCGCCAGCGCCGCCGGTTCCGCCGGTTCCGCCTGTGCCGCCGGTCGCGCC
>JAOPWT010000607.1 GCA_025965555.1 Mycobacterium sp. | reverse complement strand
CGCGCGGCGTTCCAGCGCGCGGTGTCCATGGCGGCCGTGTTCACCGGCCAGGAGGCCGTCGCCGCAGGCTGGCTCGACGAGATCGTCGAGGACGGCAACGTGTTGGCCCGCGCCCACGACGTCGCCTCCGACGCTGCCGCCGGGTTGCACGTCAAGGCGCACCGGGCGAGCAAGCTGAAGGCCCGCAGGGACGCGATCGCGGC
The DNA here is from genome assembly GCA_025965555.1 of Mycobacterium sp. Classification (GTDB taxonomy): domain Bacteria; phylum Actinomycetota; class Actinomycetes; order Mycobacteriales; family Mycobacteriaceae; genus Mycobacterium. Next base: position 6,530 of record JAOPWT010000607.1, on the reverse strand, counting down.
GATCCAGGCGGGTATCGACGGGTTGCCCGCGGAGTTCGCGGCGAGCTAGGTTTCGGCCTGCGAGGCACGGTCGGCGTAAGCTCTGCCCCGGCAGCGCCGGTTTCTGCGCCTGAGGGGGGCCGAGTCATCGCGTCACGAACTGTCAAGTACGCACTAGCTGCGGCACTCCCTGCCGCAGTCACTTGCGCGGCTTTCGGCCCGCTAAAGTGCAACGAAATCTTCGGCTGCACGGGCGGCCAGTTCACGACTCAGACATTTCTGCTGGTGGTGTTGTTGGCAGCAATAGGTGGTGTAGCGGCAATGGCTGTCATCGACGTGGCGCTCACCGCCCGCTACGCGATGGTGAACCGATCGCTGGCCAAGCGTGCCGCCAGCCGTACCCCAAAACCGCCGCGAGACGCACCATGACGCAGGTATGGCCCCTGGACTCGTGACGGCTGGGACTCACTCGTCAACGGTTGATCCCCAGCGCGGACGCGGCCGCCTCCCGGAGCGCGTCGTACGCCGAGCGGAGCCCGGGCAGTTCGCGTTCGATGCGGTCGGCGAGGGCGGTGTCGTCGTCGGCCGACAGCGCCGAAATCGACTGATGGGCAGCGCGCGCGGCCGCGGCCGTCGTGAGTCCGGCATCCTCGTCGGGCGGGGCGTCGACCGCGCGGACGAGTGCGATCAGTGCTTGGCGGGCTCGATGCGCCCCGGACCTGGCCACCCGCAAGGCGCTCGCGGAATCATGCTCCTCGGCCAATGCGGCCCGGGCCCGCGTGACCCACTCGTCGTCAAGGGTGCCCGTGGCGCACACCGGGCAGGGCTGCCTGCCGTGCCGGTCGTGGAACTCCAGGCTGGTCTCGAGGAACTGGACGCGGTCGGCGGAGAGCACATCCGCAGTGCGTTCCGCGTCGGCCTGGGCGGCGGCAGCGAATCGCAGTGCAGCGCAGGCGTTTTGAACGGTGCCGACATCGGGCGCGGTCAAAGCCGCGGCGTGCTGCTTGCGGAGCGCCTCGAGGCGAGCTTGGTCAGTCAGCGTGTCGTCATCGTTGGCCATCGCCAACGACCTTAGGCCCTGACGGAGGCGCTTACCTGATTTCTCAGTTCGCTCAGCACGCGCTCGAGTTCAGCCACTAGCCACGACGAGTTCCTCGCCTTGAACACCGCCAGGAGCGATTCGTAATACCAGAGGTGCTCGTGTGGGTCGTGTTCGCTGAAGCGTGCCCACAACTCGTCCCCGATGTCGCGGTAGTCCCGCAAAATGGCGCGGGCATTGTCGAGCTTGTCGGCCAGCGACACCAGAACCGTCGCTTCGCTCGCCGTCTCCAGATGTGCGATGTACCGCTCCTTGCGCGGCTTCCACGGCGGTTTGGGCACCTCGTCGGTGTCGCTGCACTCGGCGACGATGACCGCGACGTCCTCGCCGAACTTCTCGCGGATCTCGGCGAGAACCGGCGCCCCACCCTGGTCCTCGACGGCGTCGTGCAACAGGCCGGCGATGGCTTGGGTCTCGGTGCCGCCACCCTCGATCACCAGACTGGCCACCGAGAGCAGATGACCGACATACGGGGTGTCGCCACCCTTGCGGGTCTGCGTGCGATGCAGATTCGAGGCATAGCCGAGCGCCTCGTCGAAGCGCGGGGACAGGCGTGGCATGGACATACCTCACTGTGGCACAGAGGTGGGACACGTCCGCCCCGTCGAGCAAACGGTGGCGGCATTCCCCGAACCGCTGTCGGCGCTGCCCCCTAGGCTGGTTTCAATGTCGCTTCACCTCCACCGTGCCGAACGGACGGACCTCCTCGCAGACGGCCTCGGCGCTCTACTCGCCCAGCCGCTCGACGATCCCTTCGCGATGGAACTGGTCCTGGTGCCGGCTCGCGGGGTCGAACGCTGGCTGAGCCAGCGGCTGTCCCACGTCCTTGGCCGTGGCGCCGGCGCGGATGGCGTCTGCGCGGGGGTCGAGTTTAGGAACCCACACTCGCTGATCGCCGAGATCACCGGCACCGCCGACGACGATCCGTGGGCGCCCGATTCCATGGTGTGGCCCCTGTTGGAAGTCATCGACGGGGCCCTCGACGAGCCGTGGTGCCGGACGCTGGCCACCCATCTCGGGCACTTCGAGGCAGGCGAGGAGAGGGAGCTGCGCAAGGGCAGGCGCTACGCCGTCGCGCGCCGGCTGGCCGCCCTCTTCGCGTCGTACGCCCGCCAACGACCGCAGCTGCTCGCCGACTGGCTCGACGGCCACGCCGCAGGCCTCGACACCGACCTCGACTGGCAACCCCCGCTGTGGCGGGAGCTCGTCGACCGCGTCGACGCCGACCCTCCGCACGTCCGCCATCAGAAAACCATTGCGCGCCTTCGCCAATCACCTTCCGACTTGCCCGCGAGGCTCTCGCTGTTCGGGCACACCCGGCTGCCGGTCACCGAGATCGAGCTGCTCGAGGCGCTGGCCATCCATCACGACGTTCACCTATGGCTGCCGCATCCCAGCGACGAGTTGTGGCGCGCACTTGCCGATCTTCACGGTGCCGTGCCGCGGCGCGATGACACCAGCCACCGCGCCGTTCACCATCCGCTGCTGGCCACGCTCGGGCGTGATCTGCGCGAGTTGCAACGGAGCCTGCCCACCGACCTTCGCGCCGATGAACACCTGGGCGGCTCCGCGCATCCGGCCACCCTGCTCGGCTGGCTGCAGTCCGACATCGCCGCGAATGCCGTTCGGCCGCATGGCCGGACACTCGCCAAGAATGACCGGTCCGTCCAGGTGCACGCGTGCCACGGCGAGGCCCGCCAGGTGGACGTGCTGCGGGAGGTGCTGCTGGGCCTGCTCGCCGACGATCCGACGCTGGAACCACGCGACATCCTCGTCATGTGCCCGGACATCGAGACGTATGCCCCGCTGATCAACGCCGACTTCGGACTCGGCGACGTGCTCCGCGGCGCGCATCCGGCACACCGGCTGCGGATGCGACTCGCCGATCGCTCACTCGTGCAGACCAATCCGTTGCTGGGCGTGGCAGCACAACTGCTGACCCTGGCAGGCAGCAGGGTGACCGCCAGTGAGGTGCTCAACCTCGCGCAGTCCGCCCCGGTACGCGCCCGCTTCGGCTTCACCGACGACAACCTCGAGGACGTCACCCGCTGGGTACGGCAGGCGAACGTCCGCTGGGGGTTCGATCAGGAGCACCGGCAGCCATACGGCGTCGACTTCGTCCACAACACATGGCGTTTCGGCATCGACCGGGTGCTCGCAGGTGTCGCCATGTCCGACGATGCGCACGCCTGGATCGGTGCCACACTGCCGTTGGACGACGTCGGCAGCAACCGCGTCGAACTGGCGGGGCAGCTCGCCGAGTTCGTCGACCGGTTGCAGCGCATCGTCGACGCGCTCACCGGCGACCACGCGCTCGACGATTGGCTGCACGCGTTGGAGGACGGCATCACTATGTTGACCCGCGTCAACGATGCCGATGCATGGCAGACCAGTCAGATGCAACGCGAATTCGGTCAGGTCCTGGCTGATGCAGGCGCCCGATCACACACTGTGTTGCGGCTACCGGACGTCAAGGCGCTGCTCGATCGCCACCTCGCGGGGCGCCCGACGCGCGCCAACTTCCGCACCGGCACGCTGACGGTGTGCACGATGGTGCCGATGCGGTCGGTGCCGCATCGCGTGGTGTGCCTGGTCGGTCTCGACGACGGCGTCTTCCCGCGTCAGGGGGTCACCGACGGCGACGACGTGCTGGCCCGCAAGCCCGTCACCGGGGAACGCGACAGCCGCTCCGAGGACCGGCAACTGCTGCTCGACGCGGTCGGGGCGGCCACCGAGAAACTGGTGATCACCTACACCGGCGCCAACGCCCACTCCGGGCAGGCACGTCCGCCCGCGGTGCCGTTGGCCGAGTTGCTCGACGCCTTGGACGCGACCACCCAGGAGAGCGTGCGTCAGCGGGTGGTCGTGCATCATCCGCTGCAGCCGTTCGACATTCGCAACGTCATACCGGGAGAACTGGTGCCCGACGTGCCGTTCACGTTCGACGACACGGTGCTCAAGGCGGCGAAGGCCAGCACCCGGGAGCGGTCCGAGCAGCCGAAGTTCATCTCCGGCCCGCTGCCCGCGCTGCCGCACGAGGACGTCGCGCTCGCCGATCTGATCGGATTCTTCAAGGATCCGGTCAAGGGCTTCTTCCGTGCGCTCGAGTACACGCTGCCGTGGGACGTCGACGGCGTCTCCGACGAGATCTCCGTCGACATCGACGCCCTCGAACAGTGGGCCGTCGGTGACCGAATGCTCAACGACATGCTGCGGGGCATGACACCCGACGCCGCGCGGCAGGCCGAGTGGCGGCGCGGCACGCTGCCGCCCGGGCAGCTGGGCTGGCGCAAGGCGGGCGAGCTTCGCGAGCAGTCCACCCTGCTCGCCGCGACGGCGCTGGGGTACCGGAAGGCCGACCCGGACGCCTACGACGTGGACATCGACCTCGGCGCCGGACGCCGCCTGACGGGCACGGTGTCACCGGTGTTCGGCGATCACCTGGTCTCGGTCACCTACTCCAAGCTCGACGGCAAGCATCTCCTCGCGTCGTGGATTCCCTTGCTGGCGTTGTTCGCTCATCATCCGGACCGGGAGTGGTCGGCCATCTGCATCGGGCGGCCCAAGCGAAGCGGTCCGCCGAGCGTGCGGGCTCTTGGCCAGCCGCAGGAACCGGCGGTGGACCTGCTACGGGACCTGGTGGCGATCTACGACGCGGGCCGTCGCGAACCGCTGCCGCTGCCCATCAAGACGTCCTACGCATGGGCGTGCGCCCGACACGAGGGTGGCGACTCCGAGCGGGAAGCGACGTTCAGGTGGAAGTCCGGCAACTACCCGGCGGAGGACAAGGACCCGGCGCAGGTGCGGGCCTGGGCGGCGAACGCCCCGCTGCGGGACCTGATGCAACCGTTGCGACCGGGCGAGGAGGTCGACGGCGAGACTCACCGACTGGGCGCCTACTCCGCGCGGCTCTGGCTGCCGATGCTGCGAGCGGAAGTGGCTGCCTGATGGAACGTTTCGATCTTCAGGGCCCGCTGCCCGACGCGGCGTCGACCACCGTACTCGAAGCCAGCGCGGGCACCGGCAAGACCTTCGCACTCGCCGGGCTGGTGACGCGTTATGTCGCCGAGGGTGCGGCGACACTCGACCAGATGCTGCTCGTCACCTTCGGCCGCGCCGCCAGCCAGGAGCTACGCGACCGAGTCCGTCGTCAGATCACCGACGCGGCGGCAGCTTTCGACGACCCGTCCCTCGTCGGCGACAACCAGTTGGTCGCATACCTGTGCAAGGGCAGCGACGAGGAGCGGGCCGCCCGCAGGCAGCGACTGCGCGATGCGTTGGCCGGTTTCGACGCCGCGACGATCGCCACCACGCACCAGTTCTGCCAGCTGGTGCTGAAGTCGCTCGGCGTGGCGGGTGACTCCGATTCCCGAGTCACACTGGTGGAGAGCCTGACCGACCTGGTGACCGAGGTCGTCGATGACCTCTACCTCGCGCACTTCGGCCAGCAGCGCGACGACCCGGACCTCACCTACCCCGACGCGCTCAAGCTGGCGCGCGAGGTGGTCGGCAACCCCGCGACCGAACTGCGCCCGCTCGACCCGCCGCCCGACTCGCGGGCCGCGGTGTGCGTCAGCTTCGCCAAACACGTTCTCGCCGAGTTGGAAACGCGCAAGCGCAGGATGGGCATCCTGGGCTACGACGATCTGCTGACGCGGCTCGCGGAGGCTCTCGACGCCGAGGACTCCCCCGCCCGGCTCCGGATGCACCAGCGCTGGCCGATCGTGATGGTCGACGAATTCCAGGACACCGACCCCGTGCAGTGGCAGGTCATCGACCGGGCCTTCAGCGGTAAGTCGACGGTGATCCTGATCGGCGACCCGAAGCAGGCCATCTACGCATTCCGCGGTGGTGACATCGTCACGTATCTGAGTGCCGCCGAAACCGCGGGCGCCAAGAAGACGCTTGGCACCAACTGGCGCAGTGACAGCGTTCTCGTCGACTCGCTGCAGGCGGTGCTGAGAGGCGCGGAGCTCGGGGACCCCGCAATCGTCGTCCACGACGTCGAGGCGGCGAATCAGGGCTCCCGGCTGGTCGGCGCGCCGCACGACGAACCGTTCCGGTTGCGCGTCGTACAGCGACCGACGTTCGGCCTCAGGGGAACTCAGAACATCCCGATCAACGACATCCGCCAGCACATCGGCAAGGACCTCGCCAACGACATCGGCGCCCTGCTCGCCAGCGGCGCCACGTTCGACGGCAAGCCGGTACGCGCCGGTGACGTCGCAGTGATCGTCGAAACCCACAAGGACGCCAGGGTGTGCCAGCTCGCACTGGAACGAGCCGGGATCGCCTGCGTGTACACCGGCGACTCGGACATCTTCGCGTCGGAGGCGGCCGACGACTGGCTGTCGCGTCTCGAGGCGTTCGACCAGCCGCACCGTGCCGGGGTCGTCCGTGCCGCCGCGGCGACGATGTTCTTCGGCAGGTCCGCGCAGGATCTGGTGCAGGG
>JAOPWT010000582.1 GCA_025965555.1 Mycobacterium sp. | reverse complement strand
GGCGCGGACATGCCGGTGGTCATCTCCCTGCTCAACGCGATGACCGGATTGTCCGCCGCCGCAGCCGGGTTGGCGCTCAACAACACCGCGATGATCGTGGCAGGCATGATCGTCGGCGCCTCGGGTTCGATTCTGACCAACCTGATGGCCGTGGCGATGAACCGGTCCATCCCAGCGATCGTGTTCGGCTCCTTCGGGTCGGGCTCGGCGGCAGCAGCCGCCGCCGGCGGGGAGCAGGGCACCGTGAAGGCCACCAGCGCCGCGGACGCCGCGATCCAGATGGCCTACGCCAACCAGGTCATCGTGGTGCCCGGCTACGGTCTGGCCGTGGCCCAGGCCCAGCACACCGTCAAGGAGATGGCGTCACTGCTGGAGGCCAAGGGCGTCGAGGTCAAATACGCGATCCACCCCGTCGCAGGGCGGATGCCCGGGCACATGAACGTGCTGCTCGCCGAGGCCGACGTCGACTACGACGCCATGAAGGAAATGGAGGACATCAACGGCGAATTCGGCCGCACCGACGTCACCATCGTCATCGGCGCCAACGACGTCACCAACCCCGCCGCACGCAACGACCCGTCGAGCCCGATCCACGGCATGCCGATCCTCAACGTCGACGACTCCCGCTCGGTCATCGTCCTCAAACGATCGATGTCCTCGGGCTACGCAGGCATCGAGAACCCCCTGTTCTTCCTCGATCACACCTCGATGTTGTTCGGCGACGCCAAGAAATCGGTCAGCGACCTCACCGAGGAACTCAAGGCACTCTGAGCATGACGGCCCCACCCGTCACCACCGGCCCGCTCACGGGCAGCACGAAGTGCTACCGGAACGTGGCCGACGTGCCGGGCTCCCGGGTGCCATTCCGGCGAGTGCACCTCTCCAACGGACAACACCTGGACCTCTACGACGCGTCGGGCCCCTACACCGATGCGGGTGCGGTGATCGACCTGGCCGCCGGATTGCCACCGAGGCCAGGTGTCGTCGACGATCGCGGTACGCAGCTACAGCGGGCGCGCGACGGCCTCGTCACGGCCGAGATGGCCTTCGTCGCCGCCAGGGAGGGCGTGCGGCCCAAGGTGGTGCGCGACGAGGTGGCCGCGGGCCGTGCGGTCATCCCTGCCAACCGCCACCATCCCGAGAGCGAGCCGATGATCATCGGCAAGGCGTTCCGCGTGAAGGTCACAGCCAACGTCGGCAACTCGGCGGCCATGTCGGCCGGCGGCACGATCGACGACATGGTGTGGGCCATCCGCTGGGGAGCCGACACCATCATGGATTCGTCGGTCGCGCGCGAGTTCCGCATGACCGGGGATCGGATCTTGCGCAATTCGCCGGTCCCCGTCGGCACGGTTCCTCTGTACCAGGCCGTCGAGAAGGTCCACGGCGACCCCGCAGCGCTGACCTGGAAGGCCTACCGCGACACGGTCATCGAACAAGCCGAACTCGGCGTCGACTACATGACCGTGCACGCCGGGCTGAGGCTGGACCACATCCCGCTCACCGCGGGCCGGATCGCCGGGATCGTCAACCGCGGGGGAGCCATGATGGCGGCGTGGTGTCTCGAGCGGCGGACCGAATCCTTCCTCCACACGCACTTCGACGAACTCTGCGAGATCCTGGCGCGCTACGACGTGACCTTGGCGTTGGGTGCGGGCCTGCAGCCGGGATCGATCGCCGATGCCAACGACGCCGCCCAATTCGCCGAGCTACGCACACTCGGCGAGCTGGCGAGGCGTGCGAAGGTTCATGGCGTGCAAGTGATGGTCGAGGGCCCTGGACACGCGCCGATGCACAAGATCGTCGAATGCGTGCGACTCCAGGAGCAGTTGTGTCGAAGCGCCCCGCTCTACACCGTCGGTCCGTTCACCACCGATATCGCGCCCGCCTACGACCACGTGACCTCGGCAATCGGCGCTGCAATCATCTCTGCGGCCGGCGCGGCGATGCTGTGCTGCGTCACCCCGAACGAGCGTGTGGGGACGGACCGGGCGGCCGTCAAGGACGCCGTGCTGGCATGCAAGATCGCCGCTCACAGCGCCGACCTGGCGAAGGGCAATCCCCAGGCCAGGGAGCGTGACGACGCGCTGTCGCGGGCCCGCTTCGAGTCGCGCTGGTTGGACCAGTTCGTGCTCTCATTGGACCCCGAGGCTGCCCGCAACGCTTATGAGCGGATCCATTCGATCGGGCCGGTCAAGAACACGCACTTCTACTCCCTGCGAGTCAGCCGCTCGGTCCGCCATGGCGAGTGATGACGAGCGGTTTACGTGATGTCCGCAACAGTGTCACACCCCGGCCTCCACCGCTGTTGTACATGTGTCAACTAGGATGGCGGAGTGTCTGACCCCGACGCGCTTCGCGCAAGCGGCTCATCGTCCCGCAGGAGGCTGTCGCCCGAGGACAGGCGCAGCGAGCTGCTCGCCTTGGGCGCCGAGGTGTTCGGCCAGCGCCCGTACGACGAGGTCCGGATCGACGAGATCGCCGAGCGGGCGGGCGTCTCGCGGGCGCTGATGTACCACTACTTCCCGGACAAGCGCGCGTTCTTCGCCGCCGTCGTGCGGGCCGAGGGCGAGCGACTGTTCGAGGCCACCAACACGCCCCCGCAGCTGGGTCTGAGCCTGTTCGAGCAGCTCAGGGCGGGTGTACTGGCCTACCTCGACTACGACGAGGCTCACCCCCACGGCGCGTGGGCGGCCTACGTGGGTATGGGCCGCTCCGATCCGGTGCTGCGCGGCATCGACGACGTCGACAACGACCGACAGGCCAACCGCATCATCGATCGCATCACCGCGTCGCAGGGCCACGCATTGGACTCCACGGTCGAGCGCGATCTACGCGTCGTCGTCTACTGCTGGCTGGCGTTCACCTTCGAGATGTGTCGCCAGCGAATCATCGACCCGTCGATCGACGCGGGTGCCGTCGCCGATGCGTGTGCGCACTCCCTGCTCGACGCCATCGCCCGCATGCCCGCCATCCCCGCCCTCGATCAATGAGGTTGTCGGTGGGCGAGGGCACTATGGCTAGATGGCCCGGAAGTCACCCGAACCCGAACCCCTGGCCCGTTTCAGCGAGCTGACGCGGGAGTGGTTCACGGGCACGTTCGCCGCGCCGACGCCCGCGCAGACCGAGGCGTGGGAGGCCATCGCCAACGGTGACAACACCCTCGTCATCGCCCCGACGGGATCCGGTAAGACGCTGGCGGCGTTTCTCTGGGCCATCGACCGGCTGGCCTCCGGCGAGCCACGCGCAGCCACGGCGGGCACCCGTGTGCTGTACGTGTCCCCGCTCAAGGCGCTGGCCGTCGACGTCGAGCGCAATCTCAGCACCCCGCTGACCGGCATCGGCCGCGTTGCCGAGCGCCGTGGAGTTGCCGCGCCGAGCATCACGGTGGGCGTCCGGTCCGGTGACACCCCACCCAACCGCAGGCGCGAGATGATCGCCAGGCCGCCGGACGTCCTGATCACGACGCCCGAGTCGCTGTTCCTGATGCTCACCTCAGCCGCCAGGGAGACGCTCGCCGAGGTCGACACAGTGATCGTCGACGAGGTACACGCCGTCGCGGCCACCAAGCGCGGGGCACACCTGGCGCTGTCGCTGGAGCGCCTCGACCAGCTCATGGACAAGCCGGCCCAGCGGATCGGCCTCTCGGCCACTGTCCGGCCACCCGAAGAAGTCGCGCGGTTCCTCTCGGGCCAGTCTCCGACCACCATCGTGGCGCCGATGGCCGCCAAGACGTTCGACCTGTCGGTTCAGGTGCCGGTACCCGACATGGCGAACCTGGAGAACAACAGCATCTGGCCCGACGTCGAGGAACGCATCGTCGACCTGATCGAGGCGCACCGGTCGTCGATCGTGTTCGCCAACTCGCGGCGGCTGGCCGAACGACTGACCGCGCGGCTCAACGAGATTCACGCCGAACGGGCAGGCACCGAGATCCCCGAGACGCGCAATTCGAAGGTGGGCGGCGGCTCGCCTGCCCAGCTCATGGCCAGTGGCCAGAGCTTCGGTGCGGAGCCGCTACTGGCCAAGGCCCACCACGGCTCGATCAGCAAGGAGCAGCGCGCTCTCGTCGAGGACGATCTCAAGACCGGCAGGCTGAAGGCGGTCGTCGCCACGTCCAGCCTCGAGCTCGGCATCGACATGGGCGCCGTCGACCTCGTCATCCAGGTCGAGTCCCCCCCGTCGGTGGCCAGTGGTCTCCAGCGCATCGGCCGTGCGGGCCACCAGGTCGGCGAGATCTCCCAGGGCGTGCTGTTCCCCAAGCACCGCACCGACCTCATCGACTGCGCGGTGACGGTACAACGCATGCTGGCCGGCGAGATCGAGACCATGCGGGTGCCCACCAACCCGCTCGACGTGCTGGCCCAGCACACCGTCGCCGCCGCTGCGCTGGAACCGCTGGACGCCGATCGCTGGTTCGACGCGGTGCGGCGCAGCGCGTCATTCGCCACCCTGCCGCGCAGTGCATTCGAGGCGACGCTTGACCTGTTGAGCGGAAAGTACCCGTCGACGGAGTTCGCCGAGCTGCGCCCCAGACTCGTGTACGACCGCGACGCCGGCACCCTCACGGCCCGGCCCGGCGCCCAGCGGCTGGCGGTGACCTCCGGCGGCGCGATCCCCGACCGCGGCCTGTTCACGGTGTACCTGGCATCGTCCGCGGATACCGACAAGCCTTCGCGCGTAGGCGAACTCGACGAGGAGATGGTGTACGAGTCACGCCCCGGCGACGTCATCTCCCTTGGCGCCACCAGCTGGCGGATCACCGAGATCACCCACGACCGCGTGCTCGTCCTCCCAGCACCAGGACAGCCCGCCCGGCTGCCTTTTTGGCGCGGTGACGGCGTCGGCAGGCCCGCCGAGTTGGGCGCCGCCATCGGTGCGTTCACCGGCGAACTGGCCGGATTGAGCCGGGAGAAGTTCGATGAGCGCTGCAGCACAATGGGTTTCAACGACTTCGCCACCGACAACCTGTGGCAGCTGATCTCCGACCAGCGGCAGGCCACCGGCACCGTGCCCACTGACACCACGTTCATCGTCGAACGCTTCCGCGACGAACTCGGTGACTGGCGGGTGATCTTGCACTCCCCCTACGGCTTGCGGGTGCACGGCCCGCTGGCACTCGCGGTGGCCAGACGCCTTCGGGAGCGCTACGGCATCGACGAGAAGCCGACGGCTTCCGACGACGGCATCATCGTGCGCCTGCCCGACACCGAGGACGCCCCGCCCGGTGCGGAGTTGTTCGTCTTCGACGCCGACGAGATCGACCCCATCGTCACCGACGAGGTGGGCGGCTCGGCGCTGTTCGCCTCGCGGTTCAGGGAATGCGCCGCCCGCGCCCTCCTGTTGCCGCGGCGACACCCCGGCAAGCGCTCGCCGTTGTGGCACCAGCGCCAACGGGCCGCCCAACTGCTCGACATCGCCCGCAAGTACCCGGACTTCCCGATCGTCCTCGAGACGGTGCGCGAGTGCCTGCAGGACGTGTATGACGTGCCGATGTTGCGCGAGGTGATGAATCGCGTTGCGCAACGGCGCATCCGGATCCTCGAAGTCGAGACGCCGACGCCGTCGCCGTTCGCCGCGTCGCTGCTGTTCGGCTACATCGGCGCCTTCATGTACGAGGGCGACAGTCCGCTGGCCGAGCGCCGGGCTGCGGCTCTGTCGCTGGACAGCACCCTGCTGGCCGAACTGCTCGGTCGCATCGAACTGCGCGAGCTGCTCGACCCAAAGGTGATCGAGTCGACCGTCGCGCAACTGCAGCACCTCGCGGCCGATCGAGCGGTACGCGACGCCGAAGGCGTGGCCGACCTGCTGCGCCTGCTCGGTCCGCTCACCGAACAGGAGATCGCCGAGCGGTCGACGGCCGACGACGTCGGCGGATGGTTGGAAGGACTGCGGTCGGCCAGGCGGGCACTGACGGTGTCGTTCGCCGGCCGGACGTGGTGGGTGGCCATCGAAGACGTCGGACTGCTGCGCGACGGGGTCGGAATTGCTGTGCCCGTTGGCGTTCCGGCCAGTTTCACCGAACCCGTTGCCGATCCACTCGGCGAGCTTCTCGGCCGATATGCCCGCACCCGCGGCCCGTTCACCACCCGCGACGCGGCCGAACGGTTCGGGCTGGGGCTGCGAGTCGCAGCCGACGTACTGGGCCGGATGTCGGTCGACAGGCGGCTGGTGCGTGGCGAGTTCACGACCGAGGAGGACTCCGAGCAGTGGTGTGACGCAGATGTTCTCAAGATCCTGCGGCGGCGCTCGCTGGCCGCCCTGCGGGCTCAGGTCGAGCCGGTCAGCACGGCGGCATACGCCAGGTTCCTGCCCGCCTGGCAGCAGGTCGGCGTCGAGAAGAGCACGGGCATCGACGGGTTGGCATCGGTGATCGAGCAGCTGTCCGGCGTGCCGATCCCCGCGTCGGCGATCGAGCCGTTGGTGTTCGGCCAGCGGGTCCACGATTACCAACCCGCCATGCTCGACGAGCTGCTCGCCTCGGGCGAGGTGACGTGGTCGGGCGCGGGTTCCATCAGCAGCGGCGACGGTTGGATCAGCTTCCACAGCGCGGAGACCGCACCGCTGACCCTCGCCGCACCCGCCGAGATCGACTTCACCGACGTGCACCGCGACATCCTGGCGACGCTCGATCACGGTGGCGCGTACTTCTTCCGTCAACTCACCGAGACCGCGGGCGCCGGCGATGCCGGCTCGACCGTCAAACAGGCGCTCTGGGAACTGATCTGGGCAGGCTGGGTCACGGGTGACACGTTCGCGCCCGTGCGCGCCCTGCTGGCCGGATCGGGTCGACGCGGCGGCACTCACCGGCAACGGCAGCGACCCCCGCGGCTGAGCCGGTACAGCGTCGCCCACGCGCAGACCCGCACCACCGACGCGACCGTGGCAGGCCGATGGTCGGCACTGCCGCACGCCGAACCCGATTCGACCGTCCGGGCGCACTTCTCGGCCGAGCTCCTCCTCAACCGCTACGGGGTGCTCACCAAGGGCTCGGCCGAAGGGGTTCCCGGCGGGTTCGCCATGTTGTACAAGGTGCTGACCGCGCTGGAAGACGCCGGCCGGTGCCAACGCGGTTACTTCGTGGAGTCCCTCGGCGGCGCCCAGTTCGCGGTCGCGTCAACGGTCGACCGTCTAAGGACCTACCTCGACGGGC
>JAOPWT010000535.1 GCA_025965555.1 Mycobacterium sp. | reverse complement strand
CTCAGGGCATCGAGGACCCGACCAACGGCGGCCGCAACGCGGTGCATAGCTACCTGGAGCACCAGGGCGCCAAGCTGGCGCGTCGGTACGACGCGGGCACCAACGTCTCGCTGACCGACGCACTGAGCAGCCACGACGTCGGTCGCGGTCGTGGCGGGGTGGCGGCGGCGCTGCAAAGGGTGAAGGTGCCGGTGATCGTCGGCGGCATCACCTCCGATCGGCTCTACCCGTTGCGACTGCAGCAGGAACTGGCCGATCTGTTGCCCACCTGTACCGGGTTGAATGTCGTCGACTCGTCCTTCGGCCACGACGGGTTCCTCGTCGAGACGGACGCCGTCTACGAATTGATCCGGCAGACACTGGAATTCGCGTCCAAGTGACCGCCGAGGATGCCAAACAGCGGCAGTCGCTGTCATTCGGCCAGGAAGCCGCGGCCTACGAGCGCGGCCGACCGTCCTACCCTCCGGAAGCCATCGACTGGCTGCTGCCGAAGGGCGCGCGCAACGTCCTCGATCTGGGTGCGGGCACGGGAAAGCTGACGGTCCGACTGGTCGAACGCGGCCTCGACGTCATCGCGGTCGATCCCATCCCCGAGATGCTCGAGGTCCTCAGCCGTTCGCTGCCCGACACCCCTGCGCTGCTCGGCAGTGCCGAGGAGATCCCGCTGCCGGACGACAGCGTGGACTCGGTACTGGTGGCTCAGGCGTGGCACTGGTTCGACCCCGAGCGGGCGATCAAGGAGGTCGCGCGGGTGCTGCGTCCCGGAGGCCGACTCGGCCTGGTGTGGAACACCCGCGACGAACGCCTGGGCTGGGTGAAGGATCTCGGACGCATCGTGGGCCACGAGGAAGACCCGTTCAGCCGTCGGGTGACGCTTCCCGAGCCGTTCGTCGGACTGGAACGCCAACAGTTCGAGTGGACGAGTTACCTTACGCCCCAAGCACTCATTGACCTTGTCGCCTCGCGCAGCTACTGCATCACGTCGCCGGCTGCCGTCCGCTCCAAGACCATGGACGCAGTGCGAGAGCTGCTGGCGACCCACCCCGCGCTCGCCAACACCACCGGTCTAGCCCTGCCCTACATCACGGTGGGCGTGCGGGCCACACTCGCCTGACCCCTTCGCCGAATTCAGGCAGGCCCGAACCAACGCTGCAGTGCCGCAGCAAGTCCCGGGCCTTCGGCGGAGTCAGAGGCCCACGCGACGTAGCCGTCTGGTCGCAACAGCATGCCGGTGAGCGAGGAGTCCATCAAGCTTGCCGTCACCAGGTCGACGCGATCCGTCCAAGCCGCCGCGATGGCGGCGAACGCACCTCCGGACGCGTCGATCAGTACGGGCCTGGCCTCGCGCAGGAGTTCGGCGACGCGACGGCCGTCGTCGAGCACCAGCTCGGGGAACAGCCCGCCTGCCAATGGGTGCCCGTCGCCCACGTCATAGCGGACGTCGGAGCCCGCCAGCAGATGGGCCATGTGCTCGCGCACCGAAGGCAGCTGTACCAACTCGCCGAAGAGTGCCCGAAGTGCGTCGGTCTCGGGGCCGGGCGCCATCAGCGCAACCTGCGCCTGTGACTGCATCATGACCCGCTCCCCCACCGGGTGCCGTTCCGAATCGTAGGTGTCCAGCAAGCCATCTGGCGCCTGACCATTGACCTGCGCTGCGAGCTTCCACCCGAGATTCACGGCGTCCTGCAGCCCGAGATTCAGCCCTGGCCCGCCCATCGCCGAGTGGACGTGCGCGGCGTCGCCGAGAAGCAGGACATTGCCCGCGCGATACGTTGCGGCCTGCCTGCTGTTCTGCCCGTCGATGCGACGCAGCGCGTGCGGTCCCGGCCCGCTCGGCGGCTCGATCGGCACATCTACCCCGAGCAACCGCTGGGCGCTCTGGCGCAACTCGTCGAAGGTCATCGGTGTCTCGTCCTGGCCATGAAGCCGTCCGAACTCGATGGTCCCGAGCAGCCACCGGTCCGGCTGGAACTGGGCGACGACGAGGCCCCCGTTGGCCAACCTGGTGTGCCCGAACGGCAGCGGGCCGAAGCCGGGAATCAGGTATCCGCCGTCGGGGGTGGCCCAGTCGTCGGGCAGGTGCACGTGCGCCAGCCGCGTGACCGTGTCCGAAGTGCTCCCGGGAAAGTCGATTCCGACGATCTTGCGGACCGGGCTGCGACCGCCGTCGGCGCCGACGAGATAGGTCGCGTCGACGTCGTACGTCCGGCCCGCCGAAGCGACGGTGACGGTGACGCCGTCGGACGTCGGCACCAGACCGACGAGCTCGTGGCCCCACCGGACGTCGACGCCTAGATCGAGCGCACGCTTCTCCAGCAGCCTGACCAGCCGGGGCTGCTGCAGGAGCAGCGCATGCATTGGGTTGTCCTGGACGCCGAGGAAGTTCACCGGAATGGCCGAGAACCTCCATTCGTACATCGGCTGCGGCGCTGTGCCCTGGCCACCGAAGGCGTGATAGAGGCCGCGCATGTCCAGCTGTCTGATCACTTGTCCGACAAGGCCGTTGGCCTTTGGCTCGTCGCTGGGTCCCGGCAGCTTGTCCAATACGACAGACCGCACGCCGGCGAGTGCGAGTTCACACGCGAGCATCAGTCCGTTCGGACCAGCGCCAGAGATTGCGACGGCGACGTCAGCCATTCTTGTCCTCCTCGAGGCGCGGCTCCGGCAGACCGGCCGCGACGGCGGCCATGCCCTGCCGGAGCAGCGTGACGATCGCGACCGGCGGATCGGCGGCGACGTAGGAATCCATCGCCGCGTCGCCCACGGCGCGGACGACCGCCACCACCAGTCGCGGGTACATGTCCCGCGACGCGTTGGTGCCGGTGCGTTCGGCGACCGCCTCGACCCACTCGTCGTACAGTTCCTTGGACACCGCATTGCGGATGTCGGGGCTCATCAACAGCTTTCGCACCTCGGCGAGCTCAGTTCGGGTCGGCACCCCGTTCTCCACCCCACCTGCGTCCGCGAAGTCCTCTGCGAGCGGCCCGAGAACGGCCTCGGTGATCGACGTCCACAGCGGCTCGTCAGCGGGGCGTCCGCGAAACACCGAGATGCTGCGGCGCATGCGTTCGGCCTGCCGGTACGCCAGCGCCTCGTACTTGCCGGTGAAGTAGTTGTTGAACGTGCGAAGCGAGACTCCCGCGAGGGCGGCGATCGCCTCCCTGGTGACTGCGTCGAAGCCCTGTTCGAACGCCAGCTTCAGGGCGGCATCACTGAGCGCCCTGCGCGTTTCGACTTTCTTGCGCTCGCGCAGCCCGCGGGCGGCTTCGACGGACATGACCGCCACCGTACGCAAATGTTGCACGGCGGGCAAGATTGCCCAGCGGGCAACTTCCTGTGAGTGCCCCTTCCCGCGGCGAAATAGCATTCCGCGTCGTTGAACCGCCCGCTCAACGACAGGGAATGCTATTTCGGCGAGATTGGTGGCTGGCGCTAGCTGGTGCCCAGCGGGTCGATGGTCAAGGCGATGTAGATCAACGCCGCACTCACGGTGGCCGTC
>JAOPWT010000526.1 GCA_025965555.1 Mycobacterium sp. | reverse complement strand
CGGGCCTGCTATGGGCCGGCTGGTACGCGTTCAACGGCGGCTCGGCACTGGCCGCGGGCAACTCGGCGGCCATCGTCATGGTCACCACCTTCGTCGCCACCTGCGCTGCGACCCTGGCCTGGCTGGCCGTCGAGAAGGTCAAGGACGGCCACGTCACCGGTGTGGGCGCCGCTGCTGGCGCCATCACGGGCCTGGTCGCCATCACCCCGGCCTGCGGTGCCGTCACGCCGGTCGGTGCGATCATCCTCGGACTCATCGCCGGAGCCATCTGCCCGTTCGCCGTCGGACTGAAGTCCAGGTTCGGCTACGACGACTCGCTCGACGTCGTCGGCGTGCACCTCGTCGGTGGCGTCATCGGCACGCTGCTCATCGGCTTCCTCGCCAGTGGCGGCATGCCGAGCAAGGTCAACGGACTCTTCTACGGCGGAAGCTTCGACCAGCTGTGGCGGCAGGCGGTGGCCGCGGGCGCGGTGCTCGCCTACTCGTTCGTGGTCGCGTTCATCATCGCCTTCGCCATCAAGAAGACGATGGGCATCCGCATCCCGCCGGAAGAGGAGGAGCAGGGCATCGACACCTTCGCTCATCGCGACGCGGCGTACGAGTTGCAAACCGCATGACGAGCGCTTGCGCGAGGAAGCGTCGGCACTGAGAACTGGCCCCGACCGGCGCGATTCGCCCCGCGCCGGTCGGGGCCTCTCGCGCTGCAGCGGGTTTCCCACCGTGATACTTTGGTTCCCAACAAGAGACTAGGACATCGATGAGCTCCTCTGTCACCACCGACCTTGCCGGTCTCGCACGGGATTCGGGCACCAAGTTCGTCCTTGCGCTGTTCGTCGACCTGCGCGGAAAGCCGTGCGCGAAGCTGGTGCCGGTCGAGGCCATCGACCTGCTCGCCACCGAGGGCGTCGGGTTCGCCGGCTACGCCGTCGGCGCCATGGGTCAGGAGCCCAAGGACCCCGATCTGATGGCCATTCCCGACCCGGACTCCTTCACACCGATCCCATTCATCAAGGAGGGGCTGGCGATCGTGCACTGCGATCCCCACGTCGAGGGCAAGCCGTGGCCGTACGCGCCGCGCGTCATCCTCAAGTCGTTGATCGCGAGGGCCGCCGACGCAGGCTTCGAACCCTGGGTGGGCGCCGAGGTCGAATACTTCCTGCTCACCCGCAACCAGGACGGCAGCCTGGCCACCGCCGACGCCACCGACACCGCCGCGCAGCCCTGTTACGACGCCCGCGGCGTCACCCGGATGTACGACCACCTGACGACGATCTCGACGGCGATGAACCAACTGGGCTGGTCCAACTACGCCAACGACCACGAGGACGGAAACGGGCAGTTCGAGCAGAACTTCCAGTTCGCCGAGGCACTCACCACGGCGGACCGCGTGATCACGCTGCGCTACCTGCTGTCGATGATCGCCGCCGAGCGCGGCATGATCGCCACCTTCATGCCCAAGCCGTTCGCCGATCGCACCGGGACCGGCCTGCACCTGCATCTCTCGCTGACGAGCAGCGGCGCGGCGATGTTTCCCGGCGACGCGGCGTCCGACGGCCACGGCCTCGGTCTGTCGCCCACCGGTTACTCGTTCATCGCGGGCATCCTCGATCATGCTTGCGCGCTGCAGGCCGTGGTCGGGCCAACCGTCAACTCGTACAAGCGAACCGGCGCGCTCACCACGGCGTCCGGTGCGTCGTGGGCGCCGAAACAGCCCACCTACGGCGGCAATGATCGGACCCACTACATCCGCGTGCCCGACGAACAGCGCGTCGAACTGCGCGGTGGCGACGGGTCCGCCAACCCGTACCTCGCCATCGCGGCGGCCCTTGGCGCCGGACTCGACGGCATCGCTCGCAACCTGGACCCCGGCCCCGTCGGCACCGTCACCGAGGAAATCCGTCCCCTGCCGCCGACGCTGCTGCACGCGGTGGACGAACTGCTGGCCGACGACGTGATCACCGGCGTGCTCGACGCCGTCGGCGAGGGCGTCGCGAAGTACTTCGCCAATGTCAAGCGCGACGAGTTCTTCAGCTACCACAGCACGGTCAGTCCGTGGGAGGTCGATCAGTACCTCACCGCCTTCTGAGCGGCGAATTTTCAAGGGAGGCAAACGATGTGCGGAATCGTAGGGCTGCACCTGCGCACACCTGAGCTGTATCCGCGACTGGGCGAACTGCTCACCGGGATGCTGTGCGAGATGTCCAACCGGGGCAGCGACTCGGCGGGCGTCGCGGTCTACGGCGACCCGGTGTGGACGCCACCGGGCCGCGGTTGCGTATCACTGCTGGACGTCGGCGTGGATGCCGGAAGCATCGGCGCGGCAATCGGTTCCGAGCTCGACGCCACGATCGACGTGACCATGATCGGCGACACCTATCTGCTGACGTCGGACGTCGACTCCGAGGCCTTGCTCGCCGCAGCAAGAACCGCCTACCCCGACGCCCTGGTCGCGGGCTTCGGCGCCGACCTGACGGTACTGAAGGGCGTCGGTGACCCCGCGACACTGACGGCGTCGTGGGGGTTGACCAAGGCTCAGGGCTGGCAGGGCGTCGGCCACACGCGGATGGCCACCGAGTCCGCGGTGACCCCGTCGGGTGCCCACCCTTATGCCGTCGGCCCCGAGCAGTGCCTGGTCCACAACGGATCGTTCGCCAACCACGCCACCATTCGCCGTGAATTGCAGGCCGCCGGTGTGCGATTCGACAGCGAGAACGACACCGAGGTCGGCGCGCGCTTCGTGGCGAGCAAGCTGGCCGAGGGCCGCGACGTGGAGACGGCGCTCAAGGAGTTGTGCGCCACGTTCGACGGTTTCTACACGCTGCTGGTCTCCAACCGGGATTCGTTCGCAGTGGTCCGTGATGCGATCGCCTGCAAGCCCGCCGTCATCGCCGAGACCGCCGACTGGGTGGCGATGGGCAGCGAGTACCGCGCCCTTTCCGGCCTGCCCGGCGTCGAGAAGGCCGTGATCTGGGAGCCCGAGCCCGAGGTGGTCTACGCATGGACACGGTGACTCGGCGCGCAGAAGCGCAGCGACCAGGCAAGCAAACCCGCTTCGACTTGAGCAAAACCCCTCTTCGCGAGGTCAACTCGGCACTGCACGGGCCCGACCTCGCCGGTGAGTGGGTCATCGAGAACCCCGCGGGCGCACACAATGTCGCGGTCGGCCTCGACGCCGACGTGAAGGTGTCGATCCTTGGACACGTCGGTTACTACGCCGCGGGCATGAACCAACGGGCCGAGATCACCATCGAAGGCAACGCGGGTACCGGCGTCGCAGAGAACATGATGAGCGGCACGGTGTGGGTCAAGGGCAACTCGTCGCAGTCCGCGGGCGCAACGGCCCACGGCGGCCTACTGGTCATCGACGGCAATGCTGCTGCGCGGTGCGGCATCTCGATGAAGGGCGTCGACATCGTGATCGGCGGCGACGTCGGCCACATGAGCGCATTCATGGCGCAGGCCGGACGCCTGGTCATCCGAGGCGACGCGGGCGACGCGCTCGGTGACTCGATCTACGAGGCCCGCATCTACCTTCGCGGCACCGCCAAGTCGCTGGGCGCCGACTGCGTGGCCAAGGAGATGCGCCCCGAGCACCACCAGGAACTGGGCAAGCTGCTCGAGTCCGCCGGCTACGGGGACGACGACACCAACGCCTACACCCGCTACGGCTCGGCCAGGAATCTCTACCACTTCCACGTCGACCACGCATCGAGTTACTGATGAGCGAACAAACCGACGCCAGAGCACGACTGGGCCTGCGCGAATCCGCCACGTTCGACCGGCAGACCATCGCCGCCATCCAGCGAGCCGCCGAGACGGGCATCTACGACATCCGCGGTTGGGGCGCCAAACGGCCCCTCCCGCACTTCGACGACCTGTTGTTCCTCGGTGCCTCCATGTCGCGCTACCCACTGGAGGGTTACCGCGAGCGCTGCGACACCGACGTGTTGCTCGGCGGCCGGAACGCGAAGAACCCTCTGCACCTCGATATCCCGGTGACGATCGCCGGCATGTCCTTCGGCGCACTGTCCGGCCCGGCCAAGGAGGCTCTGGGTCGTGGCGCCAGCGCGGTCGGTACGTCGACCACCACTGGCGACGGCGGCATGACTCCCGAGGAGCGCGGCCAGAGCAAGTACCTCGTGTACCAGTACCTTCCGTCGCGGTACGGCATGAATCCCGACGACCTCCGCAAGGCCGATGCCATCGAGGTCGTGCTCGGCCAGGGCGCCAAGCCGGGTGGCGGCGGAATGCTGCTGGGGCAGAAGATCTCCGAGCGCGTGGCGGGGATGCGCACGTTGCCCGAGGGCATCGATCAGCGCTCGGCGTGCAGGCACCCCGACTGGACCGGACCCGACGACCTCACCATCAAGATCAATGAGTTGCGAGAGATCACCGACTGGGAGAAGCCGATCTACGTCAAGGTCGGCGCCTCCAGGACCTACTACGACGTGAAGCTCGCCGTGCACGCGGGCGCCGACGTCGTCGTGGTGGACGGGATGCAGGGTGGCACCGCCGCGACGCAGGAGGTGTTCATCGAGAACGTCGGAATCCCAACGCTCGCGGCGGTCCCCCAGGCCGTGCAGGCGCTGGCCGAACTCGGCGTGCATCGCACCGGTGCGGCGGGCAGGGAAGTCCAGCTGATCGTCTCCGGCGGTATCCGCAACGGCGCCGACGTCGCGAAGGCGATGGCGCTCGGCGCGGACGCCGTCTCGATCGGCACCGCGGCACTGATCGCGCTGGGCGACAACCACCCGCGCTATGCCGCCGAGTACGAAAAGCTCGGCAGCGCAGCCGGTTTCTTCGACGACTTCCAGGACGGTACCGATCCGACCGGCATCAGCACCCAGAACCCCGAGCTGGCCGCGCGTTTCGATCCGATCGAGGGTGGCCGCCGGCTGGCCAACTACCTGCGGGTGTTGACCATGGAGGCGCAGACCATCGCCAGGGCGTGCGGCAAGGCCCACGTCCGGCACCTCGAGCCCGAGGACCTGGTCGCCGTCACCATCGAGGCGGCCGCGATGGCACGGGTGCCGCTGGCCGGCACCGACTGGATCCCAGGGACCCGGCCGTGACCGAGACCGCTGACGTGGTGATCGTCGGCGGCGGCATCGAGGGCGCCGCCGCCGCGTGGGCGCTCGCCCGGCGCGGCGTCACCGACGTCCTCGTCGTCGAGCGCAATACCGTCGGATCGGGGATGACGGGCAAATCCTCCGGCATCGTGCGGTGTCATTACGGCGTCAGCTCGCTGGCCGCGATGGCGACCGTCGGCCTCGAGGTGTTCGAGAACCCTCGGGAGTACTTCGGCGACGACGTCATCGACATCGGCTTCCGTCAGACGGGCTACGTCGTCGGAGTCGGCGAACCGAACGTGGACTCGCTGCGCAAGAGCGTGGCCGCCCAACGTGCCGTCGGCGTCGCGACCGAGGAGATCGACGCCGCCGCGGTGGCGCAGATGTGGCCGCACGCGGACCTTGAGCCGTTCGCCGCCTTCGCCCACGAGGCCCGTGGCGGGTTCGGTGACGCCTACCAGACCGCGCAGGCGTTCGCCGTGTCGGCGCGGGGCGCGGGCGTGCGCATCCGCCAGGGCACCGCGATGACCGACCTGCTGCTCGACGGCGATCGGGTGACGGGTGTGCGACTTGCCGACGGCACCGAGGTCACCGCGGGCACCGTCGTGGTCGCGACCGGAGTATGGACGCGGGACCTGTTGTCGCGCTGCGGAATAGACGTGCCGATCCGCGTGGTGCGCGAGCAGATCGTCATGATCGCCCCCGGCGTGGAGCTGGGCCCGGTGCCCGTCTTCTCCGATCTGGTGTCGCTTCAATACATTCGGCCCGAGCCCGGCGGAGAGGTGCTGTTCGGCAACAGCGACCTCTCCCACGTCCAGGAGGCCGACCCCGACGACTACCTCGACCGGGCAGGCGAGGACTTCATCGACCTCGTGATCGACCGGGTCGGCACCCGCTTCCCCGGTTTCACCGATGCCGCCATCACCGGCAGCTACGCGGGTTGTTACGACGTCACCCCCGACTGGAATCCGGTGATCTCGCAAACCGGGATCGACGGACTGGTGGTCGCCGCCGGCTTCAGCGGTCACGGCTTCAAGATCGCGCCGGCGGTCGGCAGGCTCATCGCCGATCTGGTGGTCGACGGACACAGTGCCGACCCGCGGATCCCGGAGACGGACTTCCGGTTGGCGCGCTTCGCCGAGGACGACCTGCTGAGGACGCCGTATCCGTATGTCGGCGCAGGCGAGATGCGATAGACAGGATTCCCGTGGCCTCCCCCGATGATCAGGTTCCGCTGCTCCGCAACAAGTCCGGAACCGCGCGTGACCGTAACCCGAACGAGCCCGTCGACGAGTTGGAGTTCGAGGCCGCGATCGGCCGCAACGTGCGCCAACTCCGCCAAACGCAGGGCCTCACGGTCGCGGAGATGGCCGCCAGGGTGGGCATCTCCAAGGCGATGATGAGCAAGATCGAGAATGCGCAGACGTCGTGCAGCCTGTCGACGCTGGCCCTGTTGGCCAAGGGATTCGACGTGCCGGTCACCACGCTGTTCCGCGGGGCCGAGGTCGAGCGGCCTGCGGCCTTCGTCAAGGCCGGCACCGGTGCGCGCATCGTCCGCAACGGCACCAGGGAAGGCCACGAGTATCAACTGCTCGGCTCGCTGCGCGGTGAGCACAAACGGCTGGAGTGCCTCGAGGTGACGCTGTCGGAGAAGAGCCAGACCTACCCGCTGTTCCAGCACCCAGGTACCGAGTTCATCTACATGCTCGAAGGCGTCATGGATTACAGCCACAGCCGGTCGGTGTATCAACTGCATCCGGGCGACTCGCTACAACTCGACGGTGAGGGTGCCCACGGCCCCGTCGACCTGGTTGCGCTGCCGATTCGCTTCCTGTCGGTGGTCGCCTTCCCGGATTCGCAGGTCTGAGGCCCGTTCACTGCACATTCAGGTAGCCGCAGAGGCCGAACATCAGGGGAATGACTGCGGAGAGATAGAGAGCGGTCACGAGGATCTCCTCTGGTGAGTCGCGGGCCTGCTGCCGCGTTCATCAGGTAGGAGCGACCAGCGGCTCCGATTCCCGCACTTTTTCCGACAATGGGCGAACTCAGCCGCATCACCCGGGCCGGTGGGGCGCAAAACCGGGTTTTGGCCGCGCCGACCCGCGGAGTACAGTGACTTGCGTGCAGCGGACGCTCCTCCTCGGACGCCGCGACGGGGTCTGATCAAGACTGGCTTCCCGTCGCGGGTTGTCTTGATGCGCCGGTCTGAATACCAAACCAGACGAATCCGGAGCAAGAACCGTGAACAACCCCAACCCCCATTCGATCGACGCTTACACGTCGGCGCGCACCATCAACACGCCGTCAGGTGACCGCCACCCCGGCCAGCCTGCCTGGAACAGCCAACGCGCGACCTCGATGCCCGTCAGCCGGTACCGCAGCTTCGCCGAAGAGGTAGAGCCCGTCACCCTGGCGGACCGCACCTGGCCGGACAAGGTCGTAAAGACCGCGCCAATGTGGTGCGCGGTCGATCTGCGCGACGGCAACCAGGCCCTGATCGACCCGATGAGCCCCGAGCGCAAGCGGCGCATGTTCGACCTGCTGGTCCGCATGGGCTACAAGGAGATCGAGGTCGGCTTCCCGTCGGCGAGCCAGACCGACTTCGACTTCGTCCGCGAGATCATCGAGCAGGGTGCAATCCCCGACGACGTCACCATCCAGGTGCTGACGCAGTGCAGACCCGAATTGATCGAGCGGACGTTCGAGGCGTGCGCGGGCGCACCGAAGGCGATCGTGCACTTCTACAACTCGACGTCGATTCTGCAGCGTCGGGTGGTGTTCCGCGCCGACCGCGAAGCGGTCAAGGCGATCGCCACCGACGGCGCCAGGATGTGCGTGGCAGAGGCCGCGAAACATGCTGGTACACAATGGCGTTTCGAGTACTCGCCGGAGTCCTACACCGGTACCGAGTTGGAGTACGCCGTCGACGTCTGCGATGCGGTGGCCGACGTCATCGAGCCGACGCCGGACGCGCCGTTGATCATCAACCTGCCTGCCACCGTCGAGATGGCCACCCCCAACGTCTACGCCGACTCGATCGAGTGGATGAGCCGCAACCTGGCCCGT
>JAOPWT010000522.1 GCA_025965555.1 Mycobacterium sp. | reverse complement strand
GTCGTCGTTCTCGTCGCTATGTTCCAGCCCGAGGTCGTAGTAGTCCAGTTCGACGTCGTGGTGCGGCAGGATCAGCGTCTCCTTGATCAGCTTCCAGATGATGCGAGTCATCTCGTCGCCGTCGAGTTCTACAACCGTGCCTTCGACCTTGATCTTGGACATGTGTCAATCCTCGTAGCCTCTGATCAGCCCTTGACCGCTGCCTCCAGCGCCTCGTTGAACGTCTTGCTCGGTCGCATCACCGAGGAGACCTTCTCGCCGTCCGGGTAGTAGTAGCCGCCGATGTCGACGGAATCGCCCTGCACCTCGTTGAGTTCGGCGACGATGGCGTCCTCGTTCTCCGCCAACGTCTTGGCCAGCGGCGCGAAGTGTTCGGCCAACTCCCTGTCCTCGGTCTGGGCGGCGAGTTCCTCCGCCCAGTACATGGCGAGGTAGAACTGACTGCCGCGGTTGTCCAGCTCACCGGTCTTGCGCGATGGATTCTTGTTGTTGTCCAACAACTTCCCGGTCGCGGAATCGAGGGTCTTGGCCAGCAGCGTGGCCCTCTTGTCGCCGGACTTGTTGCCGAGATCCTCGAGGCTGGCACCCAACGCGAGGAACTCACCGAGCGAATCCCACCGCAGGTGGTTCTCCTCCACGAGCTGACTCACGTGCTTGGGCGCCGAGCCGCCCGCACCGGTCTCGTACAGCCCGCCACCGGCCATCAACGGGACGATCGACAGCATCTTGGCACTGGTGCCCAGCTCCAGGATGGGGAACAGGTCGGTCAGGTAGTCGCGCAGGATGTTGCCGGTCGCGGCGATGGTGTCCTGACCGCGCATCGCGCGCTCGATGGTGTGCCGCATGGCGCGCTCCTGCGACATGATCGAGATGTCGAGGCCCTCGGTGTCGTGGTCCTTCAGGTACGCGTTGACCTTCTTGCGAAGTTCGTTCTCGTGCGGACGCTCCACGTCCAGCCAGAACACCACCGGCATGCCGGAGTTGCGCGCCCGCGTGACTGCCAGCTTCACCCAGTCGTGAATGGGTGCGTCCTTGACGACGGGCATGCGCCAGATGTCGCCGACTTCCACGTTCTGCGTGAGCAGCACCTCGTCGGTGGCGTTGTCGACGATGTTGGCGATGCCGTCCTCGGGAATCTCGAAGGTCTTGTCGTGGCTGCCGTATTCCTCGGCCTTCTGAGCCATCAAGCCGACGTTGGGGACGGTGCCCATCGTCGTCGGGTCGAACTGTCCGTGCGTCTTACAGAAGTTGATGATCTCTTGGTAGATGCGGGAGAACGTGGACTCGGGGTTGACCGCCTTGGTGTCCTTGGTCCTGCCGTCGGCGCCGTACATCTTGCCGCCGAGGCGGATCATCGCGGGCATCGACGCGTCCACGATGACGTCACTGGGTGAGTGGAAGTTCGAGATGCCCTTGGCCGAGTCCACCATCGCGAGCTCGGGACGGTGCTCGTGGCAGGCGTGCAGGTCGCGGATGATCTCTTCGTGCTGCGAGGCCGGCAGCGACTCGATCTTGTCGTACAGATCGGACAGGCCGTTGTTGACGTTGACGCCCAACTCGTCGAAGAGCGCCTGGTGCTTGGCGAACGCGTCCTTGTAGAAGATCTTCACGGCGTGGCCGAAGACGATGGGGTGGCTCACCTTCATCATCGTGGCCTTGACGTGGAGTGAGAACATCACGCCGGTCTCGTAGGCATCCTGCATCTGCGCCTCGTAGAACTCGCAGAGGGCCTTGCGGCTCATGAACATGCTGTCGATGACGTCGCCCGCGTCCAGCTTGACCTCGGGCTTGAGCACGATCGTCTCGCCGCCCTTGGTGATCAGCTCCATCCGTACGGTGCGCGCGGTGTCCACCGTCATCGTCTTCTCGCCGTGATAGAAGTCGCCGTGGGTCATGGTCGCGACGTGGGTGCGCGACGCCTGCGACCACTTACCCATGCTGTGCGGGTGCTTCTTGGCGTACTCCTTGACCGCCTTGGGCGCGCGGCGATCCGAATTGCCCTCGCGCAGTACGGGGTTCACCGCGCTGCCGAGGCACTTGCCGTAGCGCTCCTTGATCTGCTTCTCTTCGTCGGACTTCGGCTCGCCGGGGTAGTCAGGAAGGTCGTAGCCCTTGGCCCTGAGTTCCTTGATGGCGGCCAGCAGCTGCGGCACCGAGGCGCTGATGTTCGGCAGCTTGATGATGTTGGTGTCCGGCAGCTGCGTGAGCTCACCCAGCGCGGCCAGGTTGTCGGGCACACGCTGCTCTTCGGTCAGGTAGTCGGAGAACTCGGCCAGAATGCGCGCGGCCAAGGAGATGTCGCTTGTCTTGACGTCGATGCCTGCCGCGTCGGCGAAGGCGCGCACCACGGGCAGAAAGGCGTACGTCGCGAGCAGCGGCGCCTCGTCGGTCAGCGTGTAGATGATCGTTGGCTGTTCGGTCACTTATCAATCTCCCGGCGTCACGGTCGGTCACAGTTCAAGAGCAATTATCGCGTCGAATACGAACCTACGCGTAGCACGGATTCCTGAGGCGGCTCGGGTTCCATCACGCCCGCCGTCAGCTCCACGAGCAGCCGCTGCCACCTATAGGGGCCAAGTTGATCCCCGGTCGCTTCGCTCCTGCCCTCCGGTACAAATTCCCGGTCGCTTCGCTCCTGCCCTCCGGTATGAGATACGCTTCGTTTCGGTCATGAGTGCCAGCGTTAAGCCCCGGCTTGCTGGCCGGCAACCCTCCAACCGCGGTGGGGTGCCCTGGGTGATGACCAGGTTGAGTAGCCGTTTACGGCTACACGGCAAGCGCGGGCCCACCATGACGGGCCCCCAGAGTAGACAGGGAAACCTGATGCGGAGGCCCACGTTGTGCAGTTGTCGCTGAACCATCCCCAGACCTGATTCGTGCCCTCTCGGGCACCCCCATCCCATTTCCAGGAGACACCCGTCATGACCAACGAAATCGATCCGACCGCAGCTTGGGCGTTCGAGACCAAGCAGGTGCACGCGGGCCAGACGCCCGACATCGCGACCAACGCGCGGGCACTGCCGATTTACCAGACCACGTCGTACACGTTCAGGAACACCGACCACGCGGCCGCCCTGTTCGGCCTCGCCGAGCCAGGCAACATCTACACGCGCATCATGAACCCCACCCAGGACGTCGTCGAGCAGCGCATCGCGGCACTCGAGGGCGGCGTGGCCGCCCTGTTCCTGGCCTCGGGCCAGGCCGCGGAGACCTTCGCCATCCTCAACCTGGCCAGTGCCGGTGACCACATCGTCTCGAGCCCGCGTTTGTACGGCGGCACGTACAACCTGCTCCACTACACGTTGCCGAAGCTGGGAATCGAAACCACGTTCGTCGAGGACCCCGACGACCTGGACTCCTGGCGCGCCGCGGTACGCCCCAACACCAAGGCGTTCTTCGCCGAGACCATCTCCAACCCCCAGATCGACATCCTCGACATCCCAGGCGTGTCCTCCGTCGCCCACGAGAACGGCGTGCCGCTGATCGTCGACAACACCATCGCGACGCCGTACCTGATCCAGCCGATCGCGCACGGTGCCGACATCGTCGTGCACTCGGCCACCAAGTACCTCGGCGGGCACGGCACGGCGATTGCAGGCGTGATCGTCGACGGCGGCAACTTCGACTGGACGCAGGGCCGCCATCCCGGCTTCACCACCCCGGATCCGAGCTACCACGGCGTCGTGTTCGCCGAGCTCGGGCCGCCCGCCTACGCGCTCAAGGCGCGCGTGCAGCTGCTGCGCGACCTCGGCTCGGCCGCTGCACCGTTCAACGCGTTCCTCGTCGCGCAGGGCCTCGAGACGCTGAGCCTGCGCGTCGAGCGCCACGTCTCCAACGCCCAGAAGGTGGCCGAGTTCCTCAGCGGTCACGACGGCGTGGTGTCGGTCAACTACGCGGGCCTGCCGACGTCGCCGTGGTATGAACTCGGAAAGAAGTTGGCGCCCAAGGGAACCGGCGCCGTGCTGGCGTTCGAGCTGGCCGGTGGCCTCGAGGCGGGCAAGGCGTTCGTCAACGCGCTGACGCTGCACAGCCACGTCGCCAACATCGGCGACGTGCGGTCGCTGGTGATCCATCCCGCATCGACGACGCACGCGCAATTGTCCCCCGTCGAACAGCTCGCCACCGGTGTCACCCCTGGACTGGTGCGGCTCGCCGTCGGCATCGAGGGGATCGACGACATCCTCGCCGACCTCGAGCAGGGTTTCGTCGCAGCCAAGGCGTTCTCCGGAGTGCCGCAGACCGCGGTCTCGGTGTGAGAGCAGAGAAGTGACCATCATCGAAGTTCCAGACGTTTCGATAGCGACCCTGCCCGCCGAGGGTGAAGTCGGCGTCGTCGACATCGGCTCGTTGACGCTGGAGTCCGGAGTGGTGCTCGACGACGTCCGTATCGCGGTGCAGCGGTGGGGCGGCCTCTCGAGCGAACGCGACAACGTCGTCGTCGTACTGCATGCGTTGACGGGCGACTCGCACATCACCGGACCGGCGGGCTCCGACCACCCGACCCCCGGCTGGTGGGACGGGGTGGCAGGACCAGGCGCGCCCATCGACACCGAACGGTGGTGCGCGCTCGCGACCAACGTACTGGGCGGCTGCCGCGGGTCGACGGGGCCCAGTTCGCTTGCGCCGGATGGCAAGCCGTGGGGTTCGCGCTTCCCTGCGATCACCGTGCGAGATCAGGTGAACGCCGACCTCGCCGCGCTCTCGGCGCTCGGCATCACTGCGGTCGCCGCGGTCGTCGGCGGCTCCATGGGTGGCGCCCGTGCGCTGGAGTGGATCGTCGGCCATCCCGACACCATCCGTGCCGCACTGGTTTTGGCGGTGGGGGCGCGGGCTACCGCCGACCAGATCGGCACGCAGAGCACGCAGGTGGCGGCCATCAAGGCGGACCCGAACTGGCAGAACGGCGACTACCACGGCACTGGCCGCACGCCCGACGCCGGTATCGAGATCGCGCGACGCTTCGCGCATCTCACCTACCGCGGTGAGGCCGAGCTGGACGACCGGTTCGCCAACGATGCCCAGGGCATCGAGGACCCGACCAACGGCGGCCGCTACGCGGTGCAGAGCTACCTGGAGCACAAGGGCGCCAAGCTGGCGCGTCGGTTCGACGCGGGCACCTACGTCTCGCGGACCGACGCACTGAGCAGCCACGACGTCGGTCGCAATCGTGGCGGGGTGGCGGCGGCGCTGCAAAGGGTGAAGGTGCCGGTGATCGTCGGCGG
>JAOPWT010000511.1 GCA_025965555.1 Mycobacterium sp. | reverse complement strand
GAGCGTGGAAAGCCTGATACCGGTTCTCGGCCAGCAGATCCGGGTGAACGTACGCAAGGGCAACGGTGTGCCGCTGGTGTTGTGCAACGGCATCGGAGCCAGCCTGGAAGTGCTCGATCCACTGGTGGACCAGTTGCATCCCGATACGACCGTGGTTCGCTTCGACGTCCCCGGCAGTGGTGCCTCGCCGATTTCTCCACTGCCCTATGGGTTCCCGTACCTGGCCGCCGTGCTCGGCCGGCTGCTCACGAAGCTCGGCTTCGACGACAGGGTGGACGTCCTGGGGTTTTCGTGGGGTGGGGCGCTGGCTCAGCAGTTCGCGTTTCAGAACCCGCGTCGCTGCCGACGGCTGATCCTGGTGTCCACCGGCACGGGTGCTCTCATGGTGCCCGCAGGGCCGGCGGTGCTGGCGAAGATGCTGACCCCGCGCCGTTTCTTGGACCACGATTACGCTGCCGTTATCGCCGGTGCGCTCTACGGGGGCACGGTGCGCACCGATCCGTCGCTGGTCAAGCAGTTGTTCGACCGTCAGCTGATGGCCGGTTCCCGGGTGGGTTACCTTCATCAACTCACTGCGGGAGCGGTGTGGACAAGCCTGTTTGCGTTGCCGCTGATCCGGCAACGGACGCTGATCGTCGCCGGACTCGACGACCCGATCATCCCCGTGGTGAACGCCAAGGTCATGGCGCGGTTGCTGCCCCATTCGACGTTGCACTTGCATGCCGGTGGCCACGTCGACCTGATCACCAACGCCGCTGAATTGGCGCCGGTGATCGAGAGTTTCAGACGCCAACCTGATTAAGGGAGCACCCGATGAGCACCGAAACCACCACCGACAGCGCCGACTTCTACGGACTGGAGTCACTGCTCGACGACGACGAGCAGGACTTCCTGCACCAGGTGCGGGACTTCATGAAGTCTGAGGTCGAGCCGAGGGTCAATCAACATTGGCAGCGGGGAAGCTTTCCCTTCGAGATCGTGCCCGGCTTTCGGCAACTCGGGTTGGCTGGGCTGCCGTATCGGGGATTCGGTTGTCCGGGAAGGTCGTTTCTTCTCGACGGTATGGTAGCGATGGAGCTTGCCCGCACCGACCCGTCGATCGCGACGTTCGCGGGAGTGCACGGCGGCTTGTCGATGGGCTCGATCTATCTGTGCGGCAGCGAGGAACAGAAGCAACACCATCTGCCGAACATGGCCCGCTTCGACAAGATCGGGGCATTCGGTCTGACGGAGCCCGACGTCGGGTCCGGCGTCTCGGGCGGCCTGACGACCACCGCTCGCAGAGAAGGGGATTGGTGGATCCTCAATGGGCGCAAGAAGTGGATCGGCAACGCCACCTTCAGTGACCTCACGGTGATCTGGGCCAAAGACGTCGCCGACGGCCAGGTCAAGGGGTTCATCGTGGCCAACGACAGCCCCGGGTTCTCGACCACCAAGCTGGAGGACAAGATTGCGCTGCGGATCGTGCAGAACGCCGTCATCACCCTCGACGACGTCAGGGTGTCCGAGGATGACCGGTTGCAGAACGCGAGTTCTTTTCGCGACACCGCTGAAGTGCTGCGCATGACGCGGGCCGGGGTGGCGTGGATGGCCGTCGGTTGTGCGCGCGGCGCCTATGAGAACGCGTTGGCCTATGCGCTAACTCGTGAACAGTTCGGAAGGCCCATCGCGGGTTTCCAACTGGTGCAGGACCTATTGGTGCGGATGCTGGGCAACATCACGTCGTCGTGGGCGTTGTGCACGCGGTTGTCGCAGTTGCAGGACGAGGGCCGTGCGGAGGACCGGCATTCGTCGCTGGCCAAGGCGTGGTGCACGGTCCGGATGCGTGAAACCGTCGGGTATGCAAGGGAAATACTGGGCGGCAACGGAGTCTTGTTGGAGCACAACGTCGGACGCTTCGTTGCCGACGCCGAAGCGATCTACTCGTACGAGGGCACCCGAGAGATGAACACGCTCATCGTCGGGCGTGCCATCACCGGGCTCAGCGCGTTCGTGTAGGCGGTCGGGAGACGCCGCTGCGGGACGGCCTTGGCGCCGCCCCGCAGCGACTGGGTGGTGTCCGATCAGGCGCTGAGCGCGGCAGCGTTGGCGCGCGCATACATCGCATCGAACACCGCGTACTCCGCCTCTTCGATCGCGTCGAGCGCGAAATCGATCGCATCGTAGGCATAGTCGTCGGCTAGGTTGGCATCCATTGCCGCCTCCTTGGCGTCGATCTTCGCCTGCGTGTTGTTCGCCCGTGCGCGCACCTCGGCGACATGCTGTTGCCACTCGGCGCGGACGTGTTGCCAGTGCGTCGATGTGGCATCCCTGGCGTTGTCCGCCTTGTCCTTCAAGTGATCGGTGGCGGCGTCCGCGCGTTTCCGCGCGCTGGCGACGTCGCCCTCGAGTTGCTCCCTGGTCCGCGCGTTTGCGGCCCTCAATTGGTCGCCCGCGGCTTTCGCCTTGTCCGAGATCTTGTCGAATTGTGTGCTCAGGTCACCGTCAGCCATCGAAGCTCCTATGTGAGTGAAAGCGGGCGCTTCGCCCACATTGAATCGTCGGCGCTGCCGAGCGATGCGTCATTGTTCGGCGCGACACCATCGGCCAAGGGAGATTGGTCGCGGCGATAACCACCGAATGGCCCTTTCGTTCGCGTTCGTTCGCGTCTCGATGGACCCGCGACCGATCTACGCTCAATGACCATGGCGGCCTCAGATGTCGACACCCAGGTGATGGAGATCGGCTTCGTCATCGCGGGCCGCCTCGACGAGATGGCCGAACAGGTTGCCTCCGCGGTCCGAACCAATGTCGAGTTCTACAAGGACACCAGCGTCGTGAGTGCCGACGAACTGCTGTCCAGCAGCAAGGAGAACATCCGGTTTCTGTTCAACGGAGTTCGCGAAGGTGCCGCCTTCGACACTTCACCCGCCGTTGCCACCGGGACCAATCGGGCCGCAGGCGGGGTCCCTCTTCCCGTCGTCATGGATGCGTTCCGCGTCGCCTTGCATCACTTGTGGGATGCCATGATCGAGGTGGCAAGCGCACGGACGGACATCGGACGCGGTGCGCTGTTGCGGGCGACCGCCTTGCTATGGCACGCGCAGGACGTCTACACCGACGCGATGACGGCAGCGTACCGCCGCCAGGCGATGCATTTGGTCCTGCAGGATGAAGCCGAACGTTCTGCGCTGACCGAGGCGTTGCTCCAGGCTCGGATCACTGACGACCGCAGCCTGTGGGAAGTCGCACAGCTCTTGCGATTACCCCAAAAGGGTCCCTATGTGGTGATTGCGGCGCAGTGCCCGGCCATTGGCAGGCAGGCACTCCCGGGGATCCACGCCATGCTGCGGAGCATCGACGTCTTCTCCGCCTGGCGGTTGCTGCCCGATCTCCAAACCGGAATCGCACACATTCCAGGCGACACCGAACGCGGCGCCCTGCTGGAGCTTCTCGGTCGAGTTGGGACGACGCCCATCGGGGTCAGCCCGGCGTACGACGATCTCGCCGACACCGCACGGGCCCTGCGGTACGCCCGCGTGGCGGTCAATGCCCGAGGCAGGGGGCCCGGCACGGTCACGGTTTTCGACGACTCGGTGATCGCCGTCGCGGCAGTCAGTGCTCCAGAGGTGACGAAGAAGGTCAGCGAGCTCGTTCTCGGCGCTTTTGGCGACATGACAACGGAGGAAAAGGGCGTCCTGTTCGCCACGTTTCGGTCGTGGGTGGACAACGACGGCTCGATCCCGAACACGGCTGCGCAGCTCTACTGCCATCCCAACACAGTGCGCTACCGGCTGCACCGCATCGAGCAACGCACCGGGCGGTCACTGTCTGTGCCGCGCGAACTCGCCGAGCTCTGCCTGGCATTCGAGATCTACCAAGACAGTTGGTAGGCGTGGACGCCGCTAGTCTGCGCCTGCGTCAGGCGGCCTTCGTCCGGCGTCGAACCGCACGTTGACGCGCTGAAACCCCTTGACCCGCTCGGCTTTCGCCTTGCGGGTGTAGGTCTTGCGGTCGGCAGGCGTGAGGGCGACGTCGTCGATGAAGGGGGTGAGCAGCGCCCGCGGATACAGTCGGTCGACCCGTACGCCGTTGATCTCGGCGCAGAACACCAGACTCGTCGAGATGAGATAGAGGAAGGCCAACAGCCCTAGAACCAGTGCGAAGACACCGTTGGTGACGCTGGCCGTCTTGACGGTGTGGGCGACGTAGGTGGCGCCGAACCACTGCAGTAGCTGCCAGACCAGCGCGGCGGCGATGGCTCCGGGCAGTACCTGTCGATATGCCACGTGGCGCGCCGTGGTCACGCGAAACGCCACCAGGCAGATGCCCGCGTT
Organism: Mycobacterium sp.; assembly: GCA_025965555.1. Classification (GTDB taxonomy): domain Bacteria; phylum Actinomycetota; class Actinomycetes; order Mycobacteriales; family Mycobacteriaceae; genus Mycobacterium. The sequence goes on along the minus strand of JAOPWT010000511.1, from coordinate 12,920 downwards.
GATGGCGACGGCCGCCACGGCGAGACCTACCTTGCCGAACCATCCCAGTGTCTCGGTTGCCCGCGCCGCGGCCGAGAGTGCGGTTGCCGTGACGGCCGCGGACCCGAGGACGAACAGCAGCAGCAGGCTCCTGATTCGGGAGCGAATCGGATCGGGTCGATTGTTGCGAGGCACGGCCCACACCGTGTCCATCGCGTTCTGAACGGCTTGTCCCACTCCGAGGCCGCCGTAGAGCGCACCGGCAATTCCGACAACGACGGCAATGGCGCCCCCGCTCAGCTGCTCCGGTTGCTGCAGCTGACTGCCGATCACCGGGAACTGGCCCAGCGTCGACTGCACCACCTGCTGTTGCAACTCCGGATGACCGGCGAGCACCACCCCCAGAATGGTGGTCATCAACAACAGCAGCGGAAAGAGCGATACGAACGCGTAATAGGTGATCAGGGCTGCGAGATAACCGCCCTGGTCGTCGATGTACTTGTAGACGACGGCGACGAGGAAACCGATGCCGCGGTGACGCCGTTGGTATCGGTCGAGCCAGCTCACCATGTCTGGTCGAACCTATCGGAGGTGATTGCCGCTGGCGTCGACTCGGAGTCGTAGTTTCACCTCTGCGAGCAGATGGATCATGTCGGCGAGGGCGTGGGAGGTGAGCTGTTTGTCCGGGTCGTGCAGCACGCGCTGGCGGAGCCCACATGCCTTGGTCACGACGTGCTCGATGTCGGCGACGAGGTCCAGCATCACCGGCGCCACGTCCGCCTGCTGGGGCGATTGGTCTGGGAGTGCTGTCATGGTCATCGCGTCTCCGGTTTCGCCTTCGCCAAGGGCCGTCCTGCAATCGACGTCCGTGTCAATTCGGTACCCGCAGTAGCGGCAGCTCAATCCAGATCTGGCGTTGACGATTTCATGACGGCGAAAGTCGATGCCCGACAGCGCAACCCGGCGGAGGCCGCAGTCAGTTCTCCGAGATCAGCAACCGGGTCATGGCATCGAGAATTGGCCGACGTTCGGCGGGTTGACCGATCAGTCGCCGTGCCACGTCGCTCATGTGCTCGCCGTGGACGCGCCCGTAGCGGCGGAGAAGGGTGAACGCCGTCTCCACCGGTATGCCGAGACGCTCGCGCAGGAACCCCTTGGCCTGCTCGACGACGATCCGGCTCTCCAGCGCGTGGTGCAGGTGCGGTAGGACGGTGCTGGCGGTGGGGGCGCGTTCTTGCAAGATGGCCACGCAGGCGATGTGGGTGAGGGTTTGGCCGACCAGTTGATCGGCCTCGTTCAATTCGCCGGGGAACGTTCCGAATAGACACAAAGCGCCCAGTACCGTGCCGCCCGCGCGCATCGGCAAGGCATGTACCGATGCGTACCCGGCCCGAGTCGCGGCATCGGCGAAGCGCGGCCAGCGCTGGGTGGCGGCCCCCAGGTCAGCTACCGACAACGGACGTCCCGTTGCGTAGCACTCCAGACACGGGCCCTCTTCGGCCTGGAGTTGAAACAGCTCGAGTTCCCGGGCCGTCTCGGATGTCGCCGCCATGACATGCAGCTGTCCAAGGGGGTTGGCGAGGAGCAGGCCCGCGGAGTGGACGGCCAACACCTGGGTGCAGCGCTCGGTGAGTTCGGTCAGCAAATCCACGACGTCGAAGTCGTCGAGCAGACTGTCCACCAACGTCACCACGGCCTCCAGGACTTGAGTTTCCCGCGGCTGTTCCGTCACGATCGACGACCCCGCGGGCCTCTGGTGTCGCGCATGCCGGCCCGCATCAATCGGCGTCCAATCGCAACCGGTGCTCGATGATGTCGCGCGCCACTTCGGTGGCGCTGCGCCCGCTGGCATAGGCGTGTGCCCGCAGGCGGACGAGCGCCTGGGAGGGGGATATGTCCAACTGGGCGACCAACATTCCAGTGGCTTGACTCACCTCTGCGCGAGCGAACTGGGACAGTTCGGTCCAGGCGTCGCTCGCCGGGTCACTGATCGCCGCGACGGTGTCTTCGGCGATCAGATCCATGAAGGGCACGGTGGCCAGTTGCGCAGCCACCAGAGCTCCCGCCGAGGTGTCGGCGTGCCAGTCGCCGGGAAGGATCCGGAAGAGGTCGAGCGCGCCGACATATTCACCCGCGACGACCACCGGCGCGGCATAGACGCTGCGAATCGCCTGCGCCTCGATGGCAGGCCGGATCGCAGGCCAACGCAGCTCGTCGGGATGAGCCAGATCGGCGGCCATCACCGGCGCTCGCCGTTCGACCGCGTCCAGGCATGGTCCTTCGCCGAAGGTGAACTGAAGTTCGTCGTATTTGCGCGCCAGTGCCCCACTGACGCCGACCGTGCCCATGTTGGTTCCGTCGTACACCGCCGAGATGGCTGCCGCGTCGACGTTGAACAGCATCACGCACGCCAGGCAGAGTTGGTCGGCCGCGTCCAGCCCGCGGCGGTCGCCCACGGCAGCGAGGAGTTGGTCCTGGAGCGCCACGTCAATTCCCGATCAAGCGGGGATGGAACAAGCACTCGCGCGTCGGGGACGGTCGCCGTGCCATCCCCCAAGCATGCTTCACTTCCCAATCGTGGAAGTGGATTGGGGTTGTCACAGCCCCTTCAGGCTTCCGATGCCTAGGGAGGTGTCCTTCGGCGGCGCCGAACCGCCTTCGATGGTGTCGACGTAGGTCTGCGGATCGCGGTCCTCGATTTTCAGCCCACGCGTGGTGGGATGCTCGGCCATGAACTCGCTGAACTGACGGCCGAGCGCCTCCCGAAGGCCGATGGGCGCATGGCGCCGGAAGTCGGACAGTCCTTCGCGTTCCTCTTCACCCATGTGTTCGTCGTTGGCTTCGCGGGCCCGGCCGACCGCCGCCCACCATTCGTCGGTCCCGGTCTCGGCGGCGTTGGCATCCCGCACGCCGTCGCGGATGTCGTTGTGATCACCGATCGCGTCGAGCGTCTCGCCTTCGGGGTCGTCGACGCCCCGCTTCAACAGTTGGGGGTAGAAGATGGCTTCCTCGATGTACGCGTGCACGTCGAGCTTGTCGGCCAGCGGGCGCCACACCTTCTCGAGCGCTTCACTTTTCACCGTGGCACGCGATTGCAGGTTGTCCAGGCGGGCAAACTGCTCACGGAACCATTCGTGGTCGGCGAGGATCAGCATGGTGATGTCGGCCATCACGACTCCATCGGTGCGCTAGGCGGCGAATACATCCGCCGATGATGACACGCAGTCCTCGATGTAGACATAGCTGCACGGCGTGCACGACACCTCGTAGCGCAAGAAACCGCCGTCGCCCTCCTGGAAGACGTAATCCGCCAGGGCCATGCACCGCGGGCATCGTGCGGTGCCTCGTTCGACCACGCTCATCGCCGGAGCCTTCCGTCATGGGCGGCTGGAAGTCCGCCTGCACGGTCTAGGTACCCGGTGTGGCCTGTCGTCAATCCTGCCCGACCTCCAGTTGGCGATTGGCCGCGTGGCTCACGGGACCGCACGCCGACCAGGTGTAGGGCTGTTCGTTGGTGGTCGGGCTGCCGAGCATGAAGGTCCGGTCGGTGCGGCGTGCGCGGGCGATCGTCGACAGCCAGGTGGCGACGGTGCTGATCCGGTTCTGCACACCGGTGAGGAACGCGATGTGGATGAAACCCCAACCGAGCCAACCGAAGACGCCCGACAATTTGACGGGGCCGGCTTGCAAGAGTGCGTGTCCGCGACTGATGTAGGCCGCCGATCCGAGGTCCCGGTACCGGTAGTCCTTGCGGGCCTGGCCGGCCAGGTCGTGCCGGATGCACGCGGCGACGTGCAGGCCGCCCTGCATGGCGTTCTCGGCCACCCCTGGCAGCTTGTCGCGGCCGACGAGATCGCCGATGACGAAGACTTCTCGATGGCCCGGCACGGTCAGGTCGGCGTCTACCGCGATACGCCCTGCGTGATCCGACGTCGCCCCGAGTACCTCGGCGACCCGCCTGGCGAACGGCACGGCTTCCACGCCTGCCGTCCACAGCACCGTCCGCGCCGCGTATTCCTTGCTTTCTCCGCCGGCCTTCGGCGTGACGGTGATGCCCTCGCGGCGTACGTCGGTGACGTGCACGCCCATGTGCTGCTCGACGCCCAGCCGGTTGAGGATCTTGGCGGCCTTGGACGACAGTTGCGGCGCGAAGCCGGCGAGCACGCAGTCGCCGCCGTCGAAGAGCAGTACCCGCGCCTCTTCGGGTTCGATGCTGTGGAATTCGTGGGCCAGCGCGCGTGTCGCCATTTCCCGGATCTGGCCCGCCAGTTCCACTCCCGTCGGTCCGCCGCCGGCGATGGCGAAGGTGAGCCAGCCGTCGCGCTCCGGTCCGGGGGCCAGTGTCTCGGCGATCTCGAAGGCGGCGAAGAGCCGCCGACGGATGCTCAGCGCATCGTCGAGGGTCTTCATTCCGGGCGCCCACTTGGCGAATTCCTCGTGCCCGAAGTACGACTGCCTCATCCCGGCCGCCACCACCAGCACGTCGTATCCGAGCTCGAAGGTCGTCTCGTCGGGGCGGCGGGCCGTGAGGCGGCGGCCCTCGGGGTCGAGATCGATGGCCTCGCCGAGGAGGGTGGTGACGTTGCGGTGTCGAGCCAGCTCCTCGCGTAGCGAGCGGCTGATCTGCCCGATGCTGAGCGTCCCGGTGGCGCATTGGTAGAGCAGGGGCTGAAAGACGTGGCAGGCGGCCCGGTCGAGCAGCGTGACGTCGACGTCGTCACCGCCGAGGCTCCGCGCACAGAACAGCCCGCCGAAGCCGCCACCGACGATCAGCACCTTCGTTCGACCGTTGCTCATCGTGTCGAGACTACGCACGCCGCCGGTCAGCATTCGTCGAACCGGGCGCCGTCATCGGCCGGAGACAGCGGACGGACGCCAAGGACTTTGGCCGCTTCGACCGGCGGGCTGCAGAAATACCCCTGAATGGTGTCGCAGCCGTGCACTGCCAGCCGGGCAGCGGTGGCCGCGCTCTCGACGCCTTCGGCGACACACGTCATGCCGAGGGTGTGGGTCAGGTCGATCATCGCCCGCACGATCGCGTCGGCGCACGCATCCTCCGGGATCGGCGCGATGAAGTGCCCGTCCAGCTTGAGTTCGTCGATGGGCAGTTGCCGTAGATAGCTCAGAGCCGAGTAGCCGCTCCCGAAGTCGTCGATTGATACGCGAATTCTCAACTGGCGCAACGTGTCCAGTACCTTCCGCACCCGCTTGAGGTCCACGAGGAGGAAGTCTTCGGTGATCTCGACGGTCAGACACTCCGCCGACAGGCCGCGGTCGTCGAGGATCCGCACGATCCGGTCCGGCAACTCCAGGTCACCGAGGGACGGCGGAAACAGGTTCACCGCGAACGGCACCTCGGTGCCCTAGGCGCGCCATCCCGCGGCGTCACTGGCCGCTCGACGAATGACCGCCTCGGTGAGCGCGCCCATGAGCCCGTTCTGGCGCGCAAGGGGAAGGAACTCGCCGGGAAGCAGCAGCCCCCGCTGCGGGTGTTCCCATCGGACCAGGGCCTCCACGCCCGCGATGTCGCCGGAGGCGATGGTGAACTTGGGCTGGTAGACGAGACTGAGCTCGTCTTCGGCGATGGCGCGCCGTAGCTGGGCGAAGGGCTGCAGTCCGGCAGCGCGATGACGACGCGACGTGATGTTGAGGTGTCGTGGTGGATCGACCTCCCTAACGTCGATGGCATGCATGTCGGTGGCGAAGGCACACACACCGCCGTGCCGGCTGCGTTTGGCCGCGTACATCGCGAGGTCTGCTTGTTTGAACAGGCTTTCAGCCGAATTCTCCGGCCCAACGCCGGTGAACTCCGACGACACCCCCACGCTGGGACGCATGAACACCTCGCGTCCGTCGAGGACGAACGGTTGATCGAAGGCATCGAAGACGTGGTGCGCGACCGTCAGCGGTGGCTCGGAGCCGTCCTCGAGCAGGATGGCGAGCTCGTCGCCGCCCGGGCGGGCGACGGTATTGCCGGCACGAACGCATTTCAGGATGCGGTCGGCGACGGCCGTCAGCAGTGCGTCGCCCGCCGGGTGGCCCAGCGAGTCGTTGACCAGTTTGAAGTCGTCGAGGTCAATCGAGAGCACCGCGACGTTGCGCGTGTCCCTGATCTGCAGGGCAACCGCATCGGCCAGCCGATCGCGGAAGAGTGCCCTGTTGGCCAATCCCGTCAACGGGTCACGGAACGCCTGCTCGCGGACGGTCACCAGCCGCGAGACGCTTGACGCCGACTGCGGGTGGGTAGCCGTTTCACACATGGAGGAACATCCCAGGGATGGTGACGTGTCAAGCGATGCCGAAGCGCGCTTCCTGCGGGCTGGAATCGTCGCCAGCGCCGCGGAGGCGACGCGCACGCGGAAGGAGTTCGGCGTCTGGTTGAAGCGGCACTTCCGGCTCGACGACGAGCGATTCAACGACGTGCTGCTCGCCGTCTACGAAGCGCTGGCCAACGCCACGGAGTACGCCTACCCGGCCGGAGCCAGTGATGGCACGGTCGATGTGAGCGCGCACTACGGGATGGGCAGCAAGTCGCTCACGGTGAACGTCGTCGACCACGGCCACTGGCGGTCCCCGCCTGCGGAGCGTTCAACGGCCAGGGGGCGTGGCATACCGTTGATGCACGCCCTGGCCGACACTGCTTCGGTCGACGGCAGCTCGCACGGAACGGACGTCACGATGACTTGGCAAAACCTGGCCCTGGCCCGGCTGACCTGAGTCCTGGTTTCGACCCGTGGTCCCGGGGGTAAATCCCGCTCAACGCTGCAGCCAAGTCGGCGTCCGACTCTGTCAGCGGAAGGCGCAAGCCATGATCCCCTTCATATGTCCGACGTGCGGGCAGTTCAACATCGACACCGCAGATTGCACCTCGTGTCCAGGCGAAGCACGCGAGGCGGCCTCCCGCTGGAGCGACAGTGGGCGGCGATAGTCCGATGCCGCATCCCATCGACCTCTTGCTGGCTTCGACCAGGATGTATTCGTCCCTTCCCGTGGTCGGCAAGCACCTCGAACCGTTCGCCGGACTGACGGCGATGGCCCTCTGGGGCGGCCACTATGCGCCCGCAGCCCTTCGCGCGGCCGTGAGCCGCCGCGTCGGCGGCACGGAGCTCCCGGCGCAGGTCGCCGCAGCTCCCGCCGGTCGGACCCCTGGTCGCGTGCCGCCCTACCTGCTCGCCCGCGGGCAGAAGCGGAAATGCCTGTACCGCAGCTCAATCCGGTATGGCGATCACCCGGCCCAGCTGCTGGACGTGTGGCGGCGGCCCGACCTGCCACCCGACGCGCCGGTGCTGCTCTTCGTGCCGGGCGGGGCGTGGGTGCAGGGCACCCGGGTCCTTCAGGGGCACACACTGCTGTCCCATCTGGTCGAACGGGGCTGGGTGTGTCTGACGATCGACTACCGGGTGTCGCCGGTTCATCGCTGGCCGCGCCACGTCGAGGACGTCAATGCGGCGATCGCATGGACACGCGCGAACGTCGATCAGTACGGCGGCAACCGCGAGTTCGTGGCCATCGCAGGCTGTTCGGCGGGCGGGCACCTTGCCGCGCTGGCAGCGCTGACTCCCGGCGACCCGGCCTTCCGCGGTGAGCTATCGGAGGACGCCGACACCTCGGTGGATGCCGTCGTCGGCATCTACGGCCGCTACGACTGGGAAGATCGCTCCACCCCGACCCGAAAGAACTTCCAGGGATTCTTGGAGCGGGTAGTGGTGCGGCGCAGTCAATCCCGCCACCCCGAGGTCTTTTCTGCCGCCTCGCCCATGGCGCGCATCCACGAGGACGCACCGCCGTTCTTCCTCATTCACGGTGAGCAGGACACCATCATCCCGGTCGGGGAGGCCCGGCAGTTCCATAGTGCGCTCGCCGCGGTGTCGCGCAATCCGGTGGACTACTCGGAGATACCACGGGCGGGTCACGCGTTCGATCTCGTCGATGCCGCACACGCCAGACGCAGCGCAATCGAGATCGCGACGTTCCTCACCGAGGTGAGGGACCGTCACGGCCAACGTCGCGCGATCGCGGCGGTCTGACGCACTCAATCGCGTGGTGTAGCGGCGAGGCCGCGAAGGATCAGCTCGAGCGATGACTCGAATGACGACTGGACGATGAATGTGCTGAGGTGCGGTGCCGCGGCCTCGGTATGGGGATTGTCGTCGCCGGGCAGGCGCGTCGCCAATTCCTGCCACGACGCGTTGTCGGCGCTCTGAATCTCGGACGGCAGTGTGATGAAGGCGCTCTCCAGCATCGCCTGGCCGAGCAGGAAGTCGGACAGCGACACGAACCACTTCGCCGCGGACTTCTCGTCGAAACCGCCTTCGCGGAGCAGTCCCAGCGTGAGTTCGACGGCGCGAATCTCGTTCTGGAGTCCGGTCGTTCGCGACGCGACCGCGAATCCGGTACGCGGGAAGTCGTGCACGTAGACGGAATGGAGGACCTGCGCGAGTCTGGCCAGCGACGAGATCCAGTCCGCACCCGGGGACCAGCGGTCCAGGCCGATCCCGATCATCCGGTCTGCCACCGCCCGCACCACGTCGTCGATGCCGGTGAAGTGGCGGTAGAGGGCTGACGCGTCGGCACCGACGGCCGCGGCGAGAGTCCGAGCGCTGAGGACGGCCGCGCCCCGGTTCTCGATCAGGTTTACTGCCGCATCGACGTAGGTCTCTCTCGACAGTTCGGTGCCCGCCTGGGTCCGACGGCGCCTGCGCCCGGATGCCTGTTGCCTGCGCGGTTGAGACATAGCGAACGACCCGACATTCCGTCAGATCAGGCGAATCGCCGGTGAGGGCGGACAGGTCAGTTACTACGTCGACGTGCCGACCATCGGCGGCGGCACCCGACACTTCGCCTTCGCGGGCAACATCTTCGTCGGCCCCGTCCTCGTCACCAGCAGAGATGATCCGGGACAGTGGGATCACGAGGTGATCGACGACCCTCGCCGATTCGGCGAGTTCGTCTCCTCGGACTGGGTCAGCCGGTTCCTGGCGGCGCGGCACGGCGACGGGCCGTCCGATCAAACCGAGGCGTGGCGGCGAATCAGCTGACGGGTTTGGCTCGTCGGTCGCCGGGGATAGTGGAATGCCATGACCTCCGAAGGCGCCGGCGGATGTTGACCACGGCGCGCACCATCGCCACAGCACCAGAAGCGGCGTGGCACGTGTTGACCGATCTCGACGCGTGGCCGCGATGGGGGCCGACGGTGCAACGCGCGGAGCTGTCTGATCCCGGAGCGCTGCGACTCGGATCGCGGGGCAAGGTCTGGACTCCGGTCGGGGTGGCGCTGCCGTTCGAGGTCACGGAGTTCGACGACGGTCACGCATGGGCCTGGAAGGTCGCCGGAGTCCCCGCCACGCGGCACGCGGTGACACCGGCGCCCGGCGGGTGCCGGGTGTCGTTCGGCGTGCCGATCTGGGCGCCCGTGTACCTGACCGTCTGCGCCATCGCCCTCAAGCGCATCGAAGACCTGGCGACGGCGTAGCCGAGGCCGGTGGGCGCTCACGGCTTGCGTGCGAGCTCCTCCAACAGTGGCCGGGTGCGATAGGCGACCACCTCGTGCATCGCCACCGACATCGTCGTGCGCTCCACGCCCGGCACTGCGAGCACCAGTCCGGCGACGCGGTACAGGTCGTCGGCGTCGATGGCGACGACACCGATCAGCAGGTCCGCCGCACCGGAGAGTCCGGTCACCTGGGTGACCTGGGCGATCGTCTCCAGCGCGCCGATCACGTCGTCGAGGCGGTGCTGGTCGACGACCGCGGTGATGAACGCCTTCAGCGGATAGCCGAGATCGCGTGGTGACACGCAGCGGTCGATGGGTGCCAGGACCTTGTCCTGCTCCCACCGCGAGAGGCGCGCCTGCACGGTGTTGCGCGCCAGTCCGAGAACGGCCGCCAGTTGCACCCCCGTCGCGCGGGGCGCGTCACACATCGCCAGAAGCAGTCGCGCATCGGTGCGATCGAGCCTCGTCATGTCGCCCAGTATCGCACGTCACAGTCGGTAGGGAATGGGCAACATGCTCAATGCGATGCACGTTGCTTGCTCAATCTGTATGTCGATGGTTCCCTGGAGTCAGCAATACGCCCATAGCTGCCAAGGTGGTGAGTCCCGATGACAGATCTCGACATCCGCCGGCCGGACCGTCAGCCCTACGAACTGGGTGACCGCTACCGTTCGGGTTCCGGCCCGGTGGTGCTCACCGGCGTGCAGGCCATCGCACGCGCGCTCGTCGAACAGCACGAGCGCGACGCGCGGGCGGGTCTTCGCGTCGCGACGTTCGTCTCCGGGTACCAGGGCAGCCCATTGGGCGGCGTCGACCGGATGCTGGCCGGCATGCCCGAGGTGCTGCGGGCCAACGACATCACCTTCGTGCCAGGTCTCAACGAGGAACTGGCGGCGACGTCGGTGTGGGGCAGCCAGGCCCAACTGCCGATGGGGACGCCGACCCATGACGGAGTCGTCGGCGTCTGGTACGGCAAGGGCCCAGGTCTCGACCGGGCGACGGACGCCATCCGCCACGCCAATATGTACGGCGCGAATCCCCATGGCGGAGTGTTGCTTCTGGTCGGGGACGACCCGGCATCCAAGTCCTCCACCGTCCCCGCCGTCAGTGAACGGTCGCTGGCGGCTCTGGGGATACCCGTGCTGTTCCCGCGCAACGCCCGCGAGATCGTCACGATGGCGATGCACGGTGTCGCCATGTCGAGGGCATCGGGATGCGTGGTGGCGCTGAAGATCGTGGCCGACGTCGCCGATGGCGCCTGGTCCGTCGACGGCAGCATGGCCGACGTCGACATCGTGGTTCCCCAGGTGCTCTGGGAGGGCAGGCCGTTCGTGTACCGGCAGCGGCCGATGGCCGCGCCCGCCGACAGTCTGGACGCCGAGGCTGACCTTTACGGGCCCCGCGCCGAAGTGGTGCGCGCCTACGGCGCCGCCAACGGGCTCGACGTCGTCGAGCTCGATCCACCCGGCGCGACCGTCGGCATCGCCGCCACGGGAACGGCATTCGACTCGGTGCGCCAAGCGTTGGCCGACCTGGGTGCCGACGACTTCGCGCTCTACCGCGCAGGAATCAAGCTGTTGCGCATCGGTATGCCCACCCCGCTGGGACCGGACGCGGTCGTGTCCTTCGCAGACGGCCTCCACGAACTCGTCGTCGTGGAGGACAAGACGGCGTTCGTCGAGACCCAGGTGCGTGAAATCCTCTACGGCAGAACGGGTGCGCCACGCATCGTCGGCAAGAAGGACGCCGACGGTCGGCTGCTGATTCCGGCCGGCGGCGAGCTCACCGCAGGCCGCTTGCTAGCGCCACTGCGTCGCGTCCTCAAGGACCGACTCGAGCTAAAGAAGCCTCCTCCGCCAGCGTTGGCGCTGGACGTTCTCCCGGCGAAACGCGCCGCCTACTTCTGCAGCGGCTGCCCGCACAATCGCTCCACCGCCGTCCCCGAAGGATCAATGGCAGGCGGTGGGATCGGATGCCACACGATGGTGACGATGTCCGATCGCAAGGACAGCGCCGTCACCGGGCTCACCCAGATGGGCGGCGAGGGCAGCCAGTGGATCGGTCAGGCACCGTTCACCGACGTCGGTCACCTCTTTCAGAACGTCGGCGACGGAACCTTCTTCCACTCCGGACAACTCGCGGTGCAAGCGTGCGTCGCGGCCGGCGTCAACATCACCTACAAGCTGCTGTTCAACGAAGTGGTGGCGATGACGGGAGCGCAGAACGCCGAGGGCGCGCTCACCGTCGCGAAGCTGACCCACAAGCTGACGGCCGAAGGCGTCAAGCAGATCATCATCTGTGCCGACGAACCGGGCAGGCACGACAAGCGGGCCCTCGCAAAGGGCACGATCGTCTGGCACCGCGACCGACTCGACGAAGCCCAGAAGCGCCTACGCGACGTCAAGGGCGTGACCGTGTTGATCTACGACCAGCACTGCGCGGCCGACGCGCGGCGGCAACGCAAGCGCGGCACCCTGCCCACCCGCACGACCAGGGTGCTCATCAACGAAGCCGTGTGCGAAGGCTGCGGCGACTGCGGCGTCAAGTCCAACTGCCTGTCGGTGCAACCGGTGGACACGGAGTTCGGCCGCAAGACGCGAATCGACCAGACGTCGTGCAACACGGACTACAGCTGTCTCGACGGCGACTGCCCGTCCTTCGTCACTGTCGAGGTGCGGCCTGCCAAGAAGCCGCGACGTGGGACCGCTCCCCAAGCGCCACCGGTGCCTGACGTCGACGTCGAGCCAGTCACCTCCACGCACAACGTGTTCTTCGCAGGCATCGGCGGCACTGGCATCGTCACGGTGAACCAGGTGCTCGCCACGGCCGCGCTGCGGGCAGGTTACGAGGTGGAGAGCCTTGATCAAATCGGACTCAGCCAGAAGGCCGGGCCGGTGGTGTCGCACCTCAGATTCGCCGTAAGCGGGCTTGATCCGTCCAACCGCCTCACGCCCGGCAGCGCGGACTGCATCCTGGCCTTCGATCTGCTGGCCGCCACGGACGGAAGGAATCTCGCATACGGCGACCCCGCCAAGACGGTCTCCATCGCGTCCACGAGCAAGACGCCGACGGGCGAGATGGTCTATGACAGGTCCGTTGCCTACCCCGAGACGCCCTACCTGCTCAACCGGCTTGCCCAGGCGTCGCACAGTGTGCATTCCTTCGATGCGCTGGCGGCCGCCCACACACTGTTCGGCAGCACCTCCGCAGCCAATCTGCTGCTCGTCGGCGCTGCGTATCAGGCTGGGGCACTGCGGCTTCCGGTGGCCTGCATCGAGGAAGCCATCGAGATCAACGGTGTCGCCGTCGAGGCCAACCTCGCCGCCTTCCGTTGGGGGCGCGTCGAAGCCTGCGATCGACGTGCTCGCCTGCGCAGCTATGAGCGTGGTGGCGGCGACGCCCGCCGCCGCCAGTTGCGTCGCGAGCCGGCTGCTGTCGACCACCTGAG
>JAOPWT010000459.1 GCA_025965555.1 Mycobacterium sp. | reverse complement strand
CACGGCTATACCGATTACTTCTTCAACACCGAGTTGGCGGATCACTTCGCCGCACGCGGGTTCACGTTCTATGCACTGGACCTGCACAAGTGCGGACGCTCGCGCCGGCAGGACCAGACCCCGCACTTCACCACCAACCTGGAGAGCTACGACGCCGAGCTCGACCGTGCGCTGGGCATCGTCACGGCGGACGCAGGCGGTGGCGAGCCAGTGCGGGTGTGCATGTACGGGCACTCGGCAGGTGGCTTGATCGCGACCCTGTGGCTGGATCGGCTGCGACAGCGCGGCACCACAGCGCAGATCGGCGGGCTGATACTCAACAGTCCGTTCTTCGACCTGCACGGACCGGCGATCCTGCGCACCGCTCCCACGTCGGCCGCGCTGATCGCGCTGGCCCGGTTCCGCAAGCTGCAGGTGATCCGCAAGCCCACCCCCGGCGGTTACGGCACCAGCCTGCACCGCGACTACGCGGGCGAGTTCGACTACGACCTCGACTTGAAGCCGCTCGGCGGATTCCCCGTCACGTTCGGCTGGATCAACGCCATCCGGCGAGGCCAGGCGAGACTGCACCGCGGTCTGGACGTCGGGGTGCCCAGCCTGCTGCTGCGTTCCGATCACAGTGTCCCCGAAGCGCCCGACCCTGCGGCCATCCAACGCGGCGACGCCGTCCTGGACGTCAAGCAGATCGCCCGCTGGGCCGGTTGCGTCGGGAACCGCCAGACGATCGCACCGATCGCCGACGCCAAGCACGACGTGTTCCTGTCGCTGGCAGCGCCGCGCGCGACCGCCTACGACGAGCTCGGCCGCTGGCTCGACCTCTATCTGAGCTCTGAATCCAGGAGCGCAGGAACGAAATCCGGACGGAGCTAACTACGTGGAACACTTCGATCTGGCGATCATCGGAACGGGCTCTGGCAACAGCATCCCCGATCCCGGCGTGGACGCCAGGTACGGCGAGATGCGCGTCGCCATCTGCGAGCAGGGCACCTTCGGCGGCACCTGCCTCAACGTCGGCTGCATTCCCACCAAGATGTTCGTCTACGCCGCCGAGGTGGCCGAAACCATCAGGAGCAGTTCACGTTACGGCGTCGACTCCACCCTGGACAAGGTGCGCTGGACCGACGTCGTTGACCGCGTGTTCGGCCGCATCGACCCGATCGCGGCTGGCGGTGCGGAGTACAAGCGCGGACTGCCCAACGTGCGGGTGTACGCCAGCCACACCAGGTTCGGACCCACCCAACCCGACGGTCGCTACACCTTGCGCACCGACGCGGGCGACGAATTCACCGCCGACAAGGTGGTCATCGCGGCGGGCTCCCGCGTGCACATTCCGCCGGCCATCGACGAATGTGGCGTCAAGTACTACACCAGTGACGACATCATGCGGATCCCCGCACTGCCCGAACATCTGGTGATCGTGGGCGGTGGCTTCGTGGCCGCCGAGTTCGCACACGTCTTCTCAGCACTCGGCGTGCACGTCACCATCGTGATCCGCGGACACGGACTGCTCACCCATTGCGACGAGTCGATCTGCTACCCGTTCACCGACATCGCGGCGAAGAAGTGGGATCTGCGAACGCACGAGAACGTCGTCGGCGCCCATCAGGACGGTGACCGTTGCATCCTCCGACTGGACGACGGCAAGACGATCGAAGCGGACATGCTGCTGGTGGCGACCGGGCGGGTGCCCAACGGCGATCAACTCGATGCCGAGTTGGCCGGCATCGAAGTCGACGACAACGGCCTGATTCTCGTCGATGAATACCAACGCACCACCGCGCGTGGGGTTTTCGCGCTGGGCGACGTGTCGTCGAAGTATCAGCTCAAGCACGTCGCCAACCACGAGATGAAGGTGGTGCGGCACAACCTGCTGCTCGACTGGGACGACACCGACGCCATGCGCGCGTCCGACCTGCGCTACGTCCCCTCGGCCGTATTCACCGATCCACAGATCGCCATGGTCGGCATGACCGAGGACGAGGCGAGGGCAGGTGGCTTCGACGTCGTCACCAAGGTGCAGAAGTACGGCGACACCGCGTACGGCTGGGCGATGGAGGACGAGCACGGAATCGTGAAGCTGATCGGTGACCGCTCGACCGGCAAGATCCTCGGCGCGCACATCATGGGGCCTCAGGCGTCATCGATCATCCAGCCCATCATCCAGGCGATGAGCTTCGGTCAGACTGCGAAAGAGGTCGCCCAGGACCAGTACTGGATCCACCCGGCGCTGCCAGAGGTGATCGAGAACGCGCTGCTGGGTCTGTCGTAGCCCGTTGGCCCGATCCGCCAGCCACTCAGGTGGACGGATCCCACCGCTCTTCGATCCGACCGAAGCGCCACACCGCGAGTGAGATCAACCAGACGACCACGAAGAGGCCGACGATGGTGAATCCGACGAACTCGAGATCGGCAGAGCCGATGAACGCCAACGGCCCGGACTGGATGCCGAGGCGGTCGACCAGCAGTCCGATCAACACGATGACGCCGATCGCCAGCGCGACGAACACCGACAGCACCGTGACCGTCAGGTTGTAGTAGACCTTGCGGATCGGCTTGAGGAACGCCCAGCCGTAGGCCCTGGCCATGAAGATGCCGTCGGCGGCGTCGAACAGGCTCATGCCTGCCGCAAAGAGCACGGGCAGGACCAGCACGGCGTACCACGGCAGGGTGAAGGCCGCGGTGCCTGCGGCGAGCACCAACAGGGCCACCTGCGTGGCGGTGTCGAAGCCGAGCCCCATGAGCAGGCCCACGGGATACAGGTGCCAGGGCTTGCTGACCCTGCGCATCACGCGCCCGAGCAGCCGGGCCAGGAAGCCGCGGCTGTTCAGCTGGCGCTCCAGCTCGGCTTCGTCGAAGTCGCCGGTGCGCATCTCGCGGAACACCTTGGCGATGCCGACGACGGCGTACAGATTCGTCAGCCCGATCAGGATGAGGAACGTCCCGGCCACCAGCGAGCCGATCAGTCCGAGCGTCTGCAGCATCGACGAGTTTTCGTCCTGGACCGGCCCGACCAAGGCTTTGACCCCAAGGGCAAGCAGGAACGCCAGCCCGAACACGACACTGGAATGGCCAAGCGAGAACCAGAACCCGGCGGACAGCGACTTCTTGCCCTCCCCGACCAGCTTGCGCGTGGTGTTGTCGATCACCGCGATGTGGTCGGCGTCGAAGGCATGCCGCACTCCGAGAAGGTAGGCCGTCAAGCCGAGGCCGACGCCGAATACGCCGGTGGATCCCAGGGCGATGTGCTGCGGGGCGACGCCGAACACGAGCACTCCCCAACCGAACAGGTGCAGGAATCCGACGACGGCACCCATGCCCGAAATGGACGTCCAGTCGCGGCGATCCAGGCGGCTCACGACTTTCGGGGTGGGCCGGGACTCCGACGACGTACTGACGATCACGTGCCCTCCAAACGCCGCAAATCGGGTGTCATTCGACACTATGCGGCGCCCATTCATCTGTCTAGCTGTTCAGATGTTCAGGTCGACGCACCATCCGGATGGGCAGCTCAACCGTGGGCAGCGCCTATCCAATGCAGCAGGTCGTGGATGATCTCGTCCTCCAGTCGGTAGGCCACCGAGCGGCCCACCCGGGTACTGCTCACCCAGCCCTGTTGCCGGAGCACCCGAAGTGCTTGTGAGACAGAGTTTTCCGAGCGGCCGACGACGGCGGCCAGGTCGCTGACACAGAGTCCCGGCGCGCGGTGCAGGCTCAGCAGGATCTCGAGCCGGTTCGGGTCCGACAGCAGGTCGAAACGCAGCGTCCAGCCGTTGATGTCGACGTCGGCGAGCGCCGACGACGCGTGTCGCACCACCGCCTCGCCGCCAGATTCCATGCCTGCAATTTAGTCCACACGACGACACAGGACACCCCTCATCCGCGCGAAGCCCCGACCACACTGGGCACCTGGCGGTGCGCGGCCACCGTGAACGCGTGCTCGACGAACCTGCCGCGACCCGTCGTGGCGAGGTCTGCCAGCATCTCTCCCCACACGGGCGCGAACTTGAATCCGTTGCCGCTCAACGCCGTCGTGCGCCGTCGCCCTCGGCGGCAGCGACCTGGACAACCTCGACGCCCAACTCGATCGGCTGCGGGAGATCCTGCGCGGACTAACTGTCGAGGAACCCATGCAGTAGGGACGCCGAGCCCCACACGTGTGCCGCCATGGTCTCGGCCGCCCCGTCGGCATCCCCCGCCAGGATCGACATCACGATCACCTCGTGTTGTTCGTCGGAGTGCACGATGTTGCGCGCGAGCAGCGGGATGTGGTCCAGCAGTTCGTTGAGCCGCATCCGGTTCTCGGCGACCAGCGGCACCAGCGATGGCGCACCGGCTGCCTCGGCGATGGCCAAGTGCAGTCGGGAGTCCAGCCTCCGGTAGTCCTCCAGCGCGGCGCCCCTGACGTCCGCCAACCTGGCCCACAACGTCTCGCGCTCGCCGGCCGTCAGCGTGCGGCCCGCCGCCATCCGGGCGGCGCCCACCTCGAGCACCTCCCGCAGCCGCAGCGTGTCGTCGATGTCCGCCCGGCTGAAGCGAACTCCGTCGGCACTTGGGGCGGGCAGCGCGTCGGCGAGGAAGGTGCCGCCGTACCGACCGCGCCGCGATACCAGATAGCCGGCGTCGGACAACGACTTGATGGCCTCGCGGACCGTGTCGCGGCTGACGCCGAGCCGGGTGGCCAGTTCGCGTTCAGGTGGTAGCGATTCACCGGGCTCGAGCACGCCGAGGCGGATGGTCTCGAGCAGCCTGCCGACGGTGTCCTCGAAGGCGTTGCCCAGCCGTACCGGACGCAGCAGCGCCTCACTCGCCGGCTGCGGATCCGGTGCGGGAAGGTTCATGGCGCGCTACAGCGGCGTGACGTAGTGGCCGGTGATGCCGCCGTCGACCAGGAACGTCGACCCAGTGATGAAGGACGCATCGTCGCTGGCGAGGAACGTGACCGCGGCGGCGAGTTCGTCGGGTTCGGCGAACCGCCCCATCGGCACGTGTATCAGCCGACGCGCGGCGCGCTCCGGATCCTTGGCGAACAGCTCTTGCAACAGCGGGGTGTTCACCGGACCAGGGCACAGGGCGTTGACCCGAATACCTTGGCGGGCGTACTGGATTCCGAGTTCCCGCGACATCGCGAGCACGCCACCCTTGGACGCGGTGTACGAGATCTGCGAGGTGGCAGAGCCGTTCACCGCCACGAACGACGCGGTGTTGACGATCGACCCCTTCTGCGCGGGCACCATGTGACGCAGCGCGGCCTTGCAGCAGAAGAAGACGGACTTGAGATTGATGTCCTGCACGCGGTCCCATGCGTCGATACCGGTGACCTCGATCAGATCGTCCTCGGGTGGGCTGATCCCCGCGTTATTGAAGGCGATGTCCACCGAGCCGTGCATGTCGACTGCGGTGTCGAACAACCGGTCGACGGCGACCTGATCAGAGACGTCGACTTGGACGAAGGAGACGTTCAAGTCGTCGGCGACGGTCTGGCCGGTGCTCGGGTCGATGTCAGCGATGACGACGATGGCGCCTTCGGCGCGCATCCGCTTGACCGTGGCAAGCCCGATGCCGCTGGCCCCGCCGGTGATGACGGCGACCTTGCCTGCGAGCCGCTGGGTCAGATCCATCTAGAGTTCTCCAATCGCAAAGAAGACGTTCTTGGTTTCCGTGAAGTGCAGTGGCGCATCCGGACCGAGCTCGCGGCCCAACCCGGATTGTTTGAAGCCACCGAACGGCGTGTTGTAGCGGACCGACGAGTGCGAGTTCACCGACAGGTTGCCGGACTCCACCCCCCGCGACACCCGCATCGCCCGCGACAGGTTGTCGGTCCAGATCGACCCCGACAGGCCGTACGGACTGTCGTTGGCGAGTTCGATCGCGTCGGCCTCGTCCTCGAACGGCAGCACGGTGACGACAGGCCCGAAGATCTCCTCGGTCACCGTGCGATCGGTGCGCTGCGGGGTGAGAACCGTTGGCGGGAACCAGTACCCAGGCCCGGACGGAGCCGAACCGCGGAAGGCGACCGGCGCGTCGTCAGGAACGTATGACGCCACGGTGTCGTAGTGCGGGCGCGACACCAGCGGGCCCATCTCGCTGTCCCGAGAGGCCGGATCACCAACGACGAGCCCCTTCACCGCAGGCTCGAGCAGCTCCATGAACTTGTCGTAGACGTTGCGCTGAACCAGGATTCGGCTGCGAGCGCAGCAGTCCTGACCGGCATTGTCGAACACGCCGTAGGGCGCGGTGGCGGCCGCCTTCTCCAGATCGCAGTCGTCGAAGACGATGTTCGCGCTCTTACCGCCCAACTCCAGCGTCACCCGCTTCACCTGCTGCGCGGCACCCGCCATCACCTTCACGCCGACCTCGGTCGAGCCCGTGAAGACGATCTTCCGGACGTCGGGGTGACTGATGAAGCGCTCCCCCACCACCGAACCCTTGCCGGGCAGCACCTGAAACAGGCCGTCGGGCAGGCCCGCCTCACGCCCGAGTTCGGCCAAGCGCATGGTGGTCAACGGGGTGATCTCGGCGGGCTTGACCAGCACGGCGTTACCTGCGGCGAGCGCGGGCACGAAGCCCCAGGAGGCGATCGTCATCGGGAAGTTCCACGGCGCGATCACGGCGACCACGCCGAGCGGCTCGTTGAACGTGACGTCGATGCCGCCGGCGACGGGAATCTGCTTGCCGGACATCCGCTCCGGGCTGGCCGAGTAGAACTGCAGCACGTCGCGGACGTGACCGGCCTCCCACTCCGCGTTGCCGATCACATGCCCGGAGTTGGCCACCTCCAGCGCCGCCAACTCATCGACGTGGGCGTCGACCGCAGCGGCGAACGAGCGCAACGCGGCGGCCCGCTCGGCGGGGGCAAGCCTGGCCCACTGCTTCTGCGCGGACTTCGCACGCGCGACCGCATCGTCCACCGCGGGGACGTCGAGCTGCTCGACGGTGCGCAGCACCTCCTCCGTCGCCGGATTGATCAGTGTCGACGTGCTAGTGCTCACGCTGTATTCCTCTCCCGTGTGATCTGCTTGTTGCCCAAGGCATACGCCGCGGCCGCCTCGACGACACCGGCGAAGAGCCGCAGATCGTCGAGCCGTTCCTCGGGATGCCACTGGACGGCCAGAACGAACGTCTGGCCAGGTATCTCGACGGCCTCGACCACCCCGTCCGGATCCCACGCGCTGGCCATCAACCCCGTGCCGAGCTCGGCGATGGCCTGGTGGTGGTAGCACTGGGCGTCGGTGGACGCGCCGATCAGCGCGGCCAGTCGAGTGCCTGGCACCGTTTGGATCGCCGAGGTGCTGAACACGGCGTTGCCCAGCTGATGTTGGTAGTGGCCCACCACGTCGGGCAGGTGCTGATGCAGCGTGCCCCCGAGCGCGACGTTGAGTACCTGCGCGCCGCGGCAGATGCCCAGCAGTGGCAGTCCGCGCGCCAATGCCCTACGTACCAGGGCGAATTCCCACGCGTCGCGGTCCCGTGCGGGTTCGTCGGTGGTCGGGTGCGGGGCCTGACCGTAGGTGGCGGGATCGACGTCGCGTCCGCCGGTGATCACCAGACCGTCCAGACCGTCGAGCACCCGCTCGACGATGGAGTCATCCACCGGCTGCGGCGGAAGCAGGCTGGCGATGCCACCTGCCGACGTCACACCCTCGACGTAGACAGCGGGCAGGAAACTGGCACGCACGTCCCACACACCGGTCTGCGCCTGCTGCAGATAGGTGGTGAGCCCTACCACTGGCCGGGCTGGGGCGTCGTTCGATTCAGAGGCGCTCGAACCCACGTCGCCTCTCCCAGTCGGTCACCGTGGAGTTGAACGCCTTCAACTCGACGCGGGCGTTGTTCAAGTAGTGCTCGACAACCTCGTCGCCGAATGCCTCGCGCGCCACCGTCGACTCGGCGAACAACGCGGCGGCCTCGGCCAGCGTGGTCGGAAGCCGTTCGGCGCCACTGGTGTACGCATTTCCTGCGCACGCCTCGGGAAGTTCGAGACCCTGGTCGATGCCGTGCAGACCGCCGGCGATCAACGCGGAGACGGCAAGATACTGGTTGACGTCACCGCCGGGGGCACGGCACTCCATCCGCATCCCGTGTCCGTGGCCGACCACGCGCAATGCGCAGGTGCGATTGTCCATGCCCCAGGCGACCGCGGTCGGCGCGAAGCTGCCGTCGACGAAACGCTTGTAGGAGTTGATGTTCGGGGCGTAGAACAGCGTCATCTCCCGCAGGGTGGCCAGCTGACCCGCGACGAAGCTGCGGAACATCGGCGACATCCCGAGCGGGTCATCGTCATCGGCGAACACGGCCGTGCCGTCGTCACCGCGGAACGACAGGTGGATGTGACAGCTGTTTCCCTCGCGCTCGTCGAACTTCGCCATGAACGTCAGGCTCTTGCCGTGCTGATCGGCGATCTCCTTCGCGCCGTTCTTGTAGATCGTGTGGTTGTCACATGTGACCAGCGCGTCGTCGTACCGGAAGCCGATCTCCTGCTGACCGAGGTTGCACTCGCCCTTGACGCCCTCGCAGTACAGGCCGGCACCCTCCATCCCGACCCGGATGTCGCGCAGCAGCGGTTCCATCCTGGTGGACGCCAGCATCGCGTAGTCGATGTTGTAGTCGGTGGCGGCGGTCAGGCCCGTGTAGCCCTTCGACCACGCGTCGCGATAGGAGTCGTCGAACACCATGAACTCGAGCTCGGTGGCCGCGACCGCCACCATGCCCCGCTGCGCCAGCCGGTCGAGTTGAGCGCGCAGGATGCCCCGCGGTGCGGGACCGACGGGCTTGCCGTCGTGCCAGCCGAGATCGGCCATCACCATCGCGGTGCCGGGCAGCCACGGAATCCTGCGCAGCGTGGAGAAGTCCGGCGTCATGACCATGTCGCCGTAGCCAGCCTCCCAGCTCGACATGGCGTACCCGTCGACGGTGTTCATGTCGACGTCGACGGCCAGCAGGTAGTTGCAGCACTCGGCGCCGTGCGCGATCACGTCGTCGACGAACAGCCGCGCCGAGATCCGTTTGCCCGTCAGCCTGCCCTGCATGTCGGTGAAGGCGACGATGACGGTATCGACGTCACCGTCGGCCACCATCTTCTCCAACTCGGGCAGCTGGAGCATCCCGGACTGCGCGGTTCCCTTGGTCACGTGCCCTGCCTCTCAAAGCGGACGAACATGCCCTGAAGTCAACCATTGGATTCGCTTCACCGTGCATTCACCTCGCAGATTTACACAACCGTCACTGCCAAAGGTAGGACACAAGACCATTGCCGCTCTATTGTCCCTAATCAGTGAGCGCTCTTTCATGCGCGCTGCCCCGAAAAGGAGAACTACCGTGCCAGAGGGTCACGAAGAACTGTCCGACGACGAAAGACACCTTGCGTCGCTCGGCTACACCCAGGAGTTGAACCGCTCGTGGTCCAGCTTCAGCAACTTCGCCATCTCGTTCTCGATCATCTCGATCCTGGCGGGCTGTTTCACGTCCTTCGGCCTCGGCTGGAACAACGGCGGCCCCGCCGCCATCGCCTGGGGCTGGCCCATCATCTCGGCCTTCATCCTCATCATCGGTCTGTGCATGTCGGAACTGGTGTCCGCGTATCCCACCTCGGGCGGCATCTACTGGTGGGCGAGCAAGCTCGGCGGGGCGAAGGCGGGCTTCTACACCGGCTGGCTGAACCTGATCGGCCTGATCGCGATCCTGGCGTCGGTGGCCTACGGCTGCGCCACCTTCCTGGACCTGACGCTCGGCACGTTCAGTGAGACCTGGCTGGCCGGCTACAGCCTGACGAGGACGTTCATCATCTTCGTGGTCATCCTGGCGATCTCGGCGACCATCAACATCTTCTCGTCGCACCTGCTCGCCGTCATCAACAACGTCTCGGTGTGGTGGCACGTGGCGGGTGCGCTGGCGGTGGTCGTGATTCTCTGGCTCATCCCCCAGCAGCACGCCAGCTTCAGCGACGTGTTCGCCACCACCGTCAACAACACGGGCTTCTTCGGTGGCTCGACCTCCAGCGTCGGCTTCCTGTTCTTCGTGCTGCCGATCTCGGCGATCCTCACGCAGTACACGATCACCGGCTACGACGCCTCGGCGCACCTGTCCGAGGAGACCAAGAGCGCGGCCGACGGTGCGGCCAAGGGCATCTGGCGGTCCATCTTCTACTCCGCCATCGGCGGTTGGATCCTGCTGCTGACATTCCTGTTCGCCGTCCAGGACGTCGACGGAGTGACGAAGGGCGGCGGCGCAGTCGCGGTGATCTTCGCCCAGGCGATGGACTCCAAGTGGGTGGCGATCGTGCTATTCATCTCGACCGCAGGCCAGTTCTTCTGCACCACTGCCTGCCAGACCAGTGCCTCGCGGATGTTGTTTGCCTTCAGCCGCGACCGCGCCGTTCCCGGTCACCAGCTGTGGTCCAAGGTCAGCAAGAACAAGATTCCCGCCAACGGTGTCATGGTGACCGCGACGCTCGCGGCGATAGTGACGCTGCCCGCGCTGGTCAAGGTAGACATCAACGGTGCACCGGTTCCCGTCGCGTTCTTCGCGGTGGTGTCGATCGGCGTCGTCGGCCTCTACCTCTGCTTCGCGGTGCCGATCTACTTCCGCTGGAAGGCTGGCGACTCGTTCCCCGTGGGCAAGTGGAATCTTCGCGGGCACCACAAGTGGATGGCACCGGTCGCTCTGATCGAGATCATCGTCACCTCGATCATCGCCCTGTTCCCCACCTCGAACCTCGGTGCGCCGTGGGATCCGGGCTTCGAGTGGAAGTACGTGAACTACACCCCGATCCTCGTCGGCGCCGTGCTGGTCCTGCTGTACGTGTACTGGCACCTCTCGGTGAAGAAGTGGTTCACCGGACCCATCAAGCAAGTCGAACTCACGGAGACGGGCGAGGAGATCATCCTGGACAGCTAGCCACCCCGCGGCGAAGGCGGCGATCAGACCCCCGGGCCCCTCGTGCCGCAAGGCCGAGGGGCTCGGTGCCGTCGGTCACCAGGTGCTGGTGCGCAGAACGATCTCGGCCGCCAGCTGGGCAGTGGACTCCGCGACGTTGCGGCGCCCGAGCAATTCGACCATCCGGTAGTCGCCGTAGACGTAGCGCTGACTTGCCTTGGCGACGTTGCGCGCCGCAGGGGTGCTGACCAGGGCCGTGGTGTTCACTTCCACGGGCGGGCAGTGCTGGTCACGGACGACGCCCGCCTGATCGGGGACCCGCGGGTGACCGCGATCGACGACCACCAACCCGATGAACCGGTCGAGCCGGGTGGCGGCCAGCTCCCAGGCCAACTCGCCACCGACTCGGTCACCCACCAGCAGTGCCCAGCGCACGCCGACCGAGTCGAGGATCCCGACGACCGACTTCGCGCTCAACCGCGGGTCGGGGGCGATGACGACCGTCCGCAGCGAGGCGGTGTGCAACCGCTGACAGACCGCGTCATAGGCCGATGGCCCCTGGTGCGCGGCTCCGAGCAGCACGACGACCGAACCCTTCTCAGGGCCCGACACGTCGACGGTCGCCGGAAAACCGTCGACGGTGAGCACGGTCGAAGGCATTGCGCCACGCTACAGGGATTGATCATGTTCAGTGCCGTTTTCGCGTGCTGGCAATACAACGCTGCGGGATGTCCCGGCCGCTCGGACTGCTCGGCGGCGATGTCCAGAAACGTTTGCGGCAGCGACCCTTTGACGGAGATCGCCGGATCGGCCGAACCCAGCGCCTGCATGGTCTACTGGTACACCAGCGAGTCGGGGCGGTGACCTCAACTTGATGGCTGGAGGCTACTCATGTAGCACTGATCGCCGAGGTGATCACCGGCCGCGGTGGTACGCCGCGCTCGAGTAGATCCAGCACCGCGGCAACATCCAGATGAGCCGCCAAGAGATCGGCCATCACGTCGAGTTGGGCATCGCGGCGGGCGGTCACGTCGACGTCGTCGGCGACGACGAAGCCGTGCCTGCCTGCTGCCGCCGCGGCGTCTATGAGCCACTGGCGCCGCACCTCGTCGTTGTCGAGCAGCCCATGCCAGTGCGTGCCGAACACGGCGCCCCGTCGAATGCCGACGTTCAACCAGTCGTCATCGGAGGTCCGCGTCACCTGACCGTGGTGAATCTCGTACCCCCGCAACGGGACGGGCCCGGCGCCGTCCCAGAGCTTCAGCGTCTTGGCGGGATGGAAGACGATGTCGGCGTCCAGGAGTCCCAGCCCCTCGACGCGACCCTGCCCCGACTCGACCGGATCGTCGACGGTCCGGCAGAGCATCTGAAACCCGCCGCAGATACCGAGCACGGCGCGGCCGGACGCTGCGTGCGCGGCGACGCCATCGGCGAGTCCGCGTTCCCGCAGCCAGGCGAGATCGGACAGCGTGGCCTTGCTGCCGGGCAGGACGACGACGTCGGCGTCGACCAGGTCGGCGACGTCGCTCACCCATCGGACCAGCACGCCAGGTTCGCAGGCCAGCGCCTCGACGTCGGTGGAGTTGGAGATCCGCGGGAGTCGGACGGCCGCCACCCGCAGCGTGTCCGCACCGCGCGCCTGCTGCGGCATTCCCACGATGCGGTGCGATTGCACCGACAGCGAGTCCTCGGCGTCGAGCCACAGTCCGTCGTCGTACGGGACGACGCCGTAAGTCGGCCGCCCGGTGAGCCGTTCGAGCTGATCGAGGCCGGGGGCCAGCAGAGCGGGGTCGCCGCGGAACTTGTTGACCACGAATCCTGCGATGAGCCGCTGATCGTCGGGTTCGAGGACGGCCACCGTCCCGAAGAGATGCGCCAGTAGCCCGCCGCGGTCGATGTCCCCGACCACGAGAACGGGAAGCTCGGCCGCCCGCGCCAGGCCCATGTTGGCCAAATCGGTTGCCCGCAGGTTGATCTCGGCGGGCGAACCCGCCCCTTCACAGATGACGGCATCGAATTCGCTTCTCAGCGAGCCGAGTTCGCCGTTGATGACCTCGGTGAGCATGGTGCGGTGCCGGAAATAGTCGCCCGCGGCGACCGTGCCTGCGACCTGCCCCCTGACCACCAGTTGGGAGGTCCGGTCACCGCCGGGCTTGAGCAGCACCGGGTTGAACCGCACGCTTGGCTCGAGCCCCGCGGCGCGGGCCTGCATCGCCTGCGCCCGACCGATCTCGCCACCCTCGATCGTGACGGCCGAGTTGTTGGACATGTTCTGGGCCTTGAACGGTGCCACGCGAATACCCTTGCGCGCCAACAGCCGGCAGAGGCCCGCCACCACCATCGACTTGCCCGCGTCGGAGGTGGTGCCCGCGACCAGAAGCGCCGCGCCGGTCATGTTCTCGCCGCGAGCAGACGCAAATGTGTCCGTTTGCCCGGCGTGTCGCGAACCTGTGCGTCTGTTCGCGAAGGGGGGCGCAGGCCTGAGCGGGTCACTCCGGGAGCGTCAGGATCTCGGCGCCGTCGTCGGTGACCACCAGGGTGTGCTCGAATTGCGCCGTCCACTTCTTGTCCGTGGTGGCGACCGTCCAGCCGTCGTTCCAGATTTCGTAGTCCAGTGCCCCAAGGTTGATCATCGGCTCGATCGTGAACGTCATGCCCGGTTCGAGCACGGTGTCGACGGCGGGCTGATCGTAGTGCAGCACCACCAGCCCGTTGTGAAACGTCGTGCCGATGCCGTGGCCGGTGAAATCACGAACGACGTTGTAGCCGAACCGGTTTGCGTATGCCTCGATGACCCGGCCGACGACGGACAGCTGACGACCCGGCTTGACGGCCTTGATCGCGCGCATCGTCGCCTCATGGGTGCGCTCGACGAGCAGTCGGTGCTCCTCGGCGACGTCACCGGCCAGGAAGGTGGCGTTGGTGTCCCCGTGCACTCCGTCGAGGTAGGCGGTCACGTCGATGTTGACGATGTCGCCATCCTGGACGACGGTCGAATCGGGGATGCCGTGGCAGACGATCTCGTTGAGCGACGTGCAGCAGGACTTGGGAAACCCCTTGTAGCCCAGCGTCGACGGGTAGGCGCCGTGGTCGACCATGTAGTCGTGGGCGATCCGGTCCAGTTCGTCGGTGGTGACACCCGGCGCCACCGCCCTGCCCGCCTCGGCGAGCGCGTTGGCCGCGATGCGTCCCGCGACGCGCATCCTCTCGATCACCTCGGGGGTCTGCACCCAGGGCTCGGTGCCCTCCTGCACGGACTGCTTCCAGGCGTACTCGGGGCGCGGGATCGACTTGGGCACCGGCAGCGTCGGGGACAGCTCGCCGGGGCGAAGTGCGGTGCGAACGGGCATCCTGCCAGCGTAACTGCTACCGCACGGCCATCGAAGACAGCGCTGCCCGCACCGCTCCGGCCACGAAGCACCGCGGGGAAATACCGGAAGAAGGTGGTCGCCACACCTGGTCGGACACCGGACCGGACGCCGCGAGGCGCTGACTGGCCCGCCGGAGGCAGCCTCTTGAACTGCGGTAATGGTGTTACCGTACGGCGGTGATCGAAGAGGAACACCTGCTGAGGCAAATGGGCATGCGGGACGTCGAAGAATCCGCCGAGCGCATGGTCATCGAGATGGACAACCGGCCGAACCTGGTCAACATCCGCGGTGCGCTACAGGGCGGACTGGTGGCCACGCTGATCGACATCGCCGCGGGGCGTCTGGCGGGCAACGTCGTCGGCCCCGACCAGGACGTCACCACCGCGGACATGAACGTGCACTTCCTCGCGCCGATCGTCGAAGGACCAGCGCGAGCCGAGGCCACCATCGTGCGGGCGGGCCGTCGGATGATCGTCACCTCCGTCGACGTCACCGACGTCGGCCGGGACCGCCTCGCAAGCCGGGCGACGCTGAGCTTCGCCGTGCTGGACCGTCGATGAGCGCTTGCGCGAAGAGCAGAATCGTCGATGAGCGCTTGCGCGAAGAGCAG
>JAOPWT010000365.1 GCA_025965555.1 Mycobacterium sp. | reverse complement strand
ATCAGCTGTCCGACCCGCACGCTGTGGGCCTTCTTGTCACCCTCGACCGCACGCACGTCGGCCTCGATGGACGACGCCGCGGCCAGCGTGGTGCCGGTCTGGTCGTCCACCAACTGCACGTGGATGTGCCGTGAGGAGCGGTTGACCATCAGGCGCGGACGCTCGGGAGTGCCCGCGACCTTCTTGCGCAACCGGGCGTGGCGACGCAACCGCGAAACCCGACGGGTCTCGGAAACGTTCTGCCCCAGCGGCTTCCGCTTTGCGGTTGCCGCGTCAGTCTTTGTGTTGGCCATGGTTTACTTACCCGTCTTTCCGACCTTGCGGCGGATCTGCTCGCCTTCGTAGCGAACGCCCTTGCCCTTGTACGGGTCCGGGCGGCGCAGGCGGCGGATGTTCGCCGAGATCTGGCCGACTTGCTGCTTGTCGATACCGGTGATCGAGAACTTCGTGGGCGTCTCCACCGCGAACGTGATGCCCTCGGGCGCCTCGATCACGACGGGATGGCTGTATCCGAGGGCGAACTCGAGGGAGTTGCCCTTGAGCACCACGCGGTAGCCGACACCGAAGATCTCCATCTTGGTGGTGTAACCCTCGGTGACACCGGTGACCAGGTTGGCCACCAGCGTCCGCGACAGACCGTGCAGCGAACGGCTGCGACGCTCGTCGTCGGGACGGTTGACCAGGATGGCACCGTCGTCACCACGCTCGACCGTGATCGGCTCGGCGATGTCGAGGGTCAGGGTGCCCTTGGGCCCCTTGACGGACACGTTCCGTCCGTCGATGGTCACGTCGACCCCGGATGGGACCGCGACCGGTTGCTTTCCAATGCGCGACATGTCTATATCTCCAAAGTCCCGGCTACCACACGTACGCGAGGACTTCGCCGCCCACGCCTTGTCGTGCTGCCTGACGGTCGGTGAGCAGACCCGAGGACGTGGAGATGATCGCCACGCCGAGGCCACCGAGGACGCGGGGCAAGTTGGTTGACTTCGCGTACACGCGCAGGCCGGGCTTGGAGACGCGCTTCAAGCCGGCGATGCTGCGTTCACGACTGGGTCCGTACTTGAGTTGCACCACTAGCGCCTTGCCGACCCGAGCATCCTCGGTGCGGAAGTCGGTGATGTAGCCCTGCTCCTTGAGGATCTGGGCGATGTGCACCTTGATCTTCGAATGAGGCAGGGTCACCTCGTCGTGGTACGCCGAATTGGCGTTGCGCAGACGCGTCAAGAAGTCTGCTATCGGGTCAGTCATCGTCATGACAACCGGCTCACCTTCCTCGCGGCGGTTCCCTTGAGGGCCTGCCGCGCACTTTCAATAAGTGGTCTGTGGGTATTGATGGGGATTACCAGCTGGACTTCTGGACACCGGGCAGTTCGCCGGCATGTGCCATCTCCCGCAGGCAGATTCGGCACAGGCCGAACTTGCGGAAGACAGCGTGCGGACGCCCGCACTTGTTGCAGCGGGTGTAGCCGCGAACCTTGAACTTCGGCTTCTTGTTGGCCTTGTTGACCAGAGCCTTCTTTGCCATCTGCTCAGTTCTCCTTGAACGGGAAGCCCAGCGCACGCAGGAGCGCGCGGCCTTCGTCGTCAGTCGTCGCCGACGTGACGACGGTGATGTCCATGCCACGGGGGCGGTCGATGCTGTCGACGTCGATCTCGTGGAAGACCGACTGCTCGGTCAGACCGAAGGTGTAGTTGCCACTGCCGTCGAACTGCTTGGGCGACAGGCCGCGGAAGTCGCGGATACGCGGAAGGCTGATCGACACCAGGCGATCGAGGAACTCCCACATGCGGTCGCCACGAAGCGTGACGCGGGCGCCGATCGGCATACCCTCGCGGAGCTTGAACTGGGCGATCGACTTGCGGGCCTTGCGGATCTCGGGCTTCTGGCCGGTGATCAGCTGCAGGTCGTTGACCGCGCCGTTGATCAGCTTGGCGTCGCGGGCGGCGTCACCGACACCCATGTTGACGATGACCTTCACCACGCCGGGGATCTGCATGACGTTGTCGTAGCTGAACTGCTCGTTCAGCGCGCCCTTGATCTCATCGCGGTAGCGCTGCTTGAGACGGGGAAGGGTCTTCTCGGAGGTTTCTGCGGTAGTCATCTCTAGATGTCCTTGCCGTTCTTCTTCGACACGCGGACCTTCTTGCCGGTCTCTTCGTCGAAGCGGTAGCCGATGCGGGTCGGGTTTCCGTCGGAGTCGACGACCATCACGTTCGAGACGTGGATGGGCGCCTCCTGCGTGACGATGCCGCCCGAGGAGGCACCGCGCTCGTTGCGTGAGACGGCGGTGTGCTTCTTGATCCGGTTCACGCCCTCGACGAGGACCTTCTCGCGGGTCGGGTACGCCTGGAGGACCTTGCCCTTGGCGCCCTTGTCCTTGCCTGAGATGACGAGGACGGTGTCACCCTTGTGCACCTTCATTTACAGCACCTCCGGGGCCAGCGAGACGATCTTCATGAAGCGCTTCTCGCGCAGCTCGCGACCGACCGGTCCGAAGATGCGGGTGCCGCGCGGATCGTTGTCGGGCTTGATGATGACGGCGGCGTTCTCGTCGAACTTGATGTAGCTGCCGTCGGCGCGGCGGCGCTCCTTGACGGTGCGAACGATGACGGCCTTGACGACCTCACCCTTCTTGATGTTGCCACCGGGGATGGCGTCTTTGACGGTCGCCACGATGACATCGCCGATGCCGGCGTAACGCCTACCCGAGCCACCGAGCACACGGATGCACAAGATCTCCTTGGCGCCCGTGTTGTCAGCGATCTTGAGCCGCGATTCCTGCTGAATCACTAGATCTCCTCGATTTGTTTGCACGACAAGCAGCAAGAAGCTGATCGACGTACGCGGTCTTCGTCACCGAAAGGCACGCAGGGTTTCCGCTCTCCTTCGAAAGCGGCTACCGAGGTCTGCCCAAGGCAACCCCTACATAGTAGGTGAGCACGTGCAATGCACCAAATCGCTGCTTCTCGGGGGATGGCGCGCCCGACAAGCACACATTCGCTCTCACCGATTCTGCCTCACGGCAGTGGCATCGCGCGCTGAACCACTGCCAGGCAGGTCTCGATGACGCAGGTCAGACGTCGGCGACGCAGCGAAACCCGATGTGGGTGGTGGCGCTGTCCTGCGATTGCGACGACCGGGCGGCCGGACGGTAGCGATGGCAGTACTCCGGCGCGCACAGGTGGGAGCCGCCCTTCAGCGTCTGATTCACGCTCGGGTCGGGTACACGGAAGGGCGTGCAACACCCCTTCGCCGCCCCCGGTCGCTCCGCTCCTGCCCGCCGAGCCTCCGCCCCCGGTCGCTCCGCTCCTGCCCGCCGGTGGTGCATCGTGTAGCCCGTCGACGTCCACTCCCACACATTGCCGATCATGTCGAGCAGGCCGAACCCGTTCGTTGGGAAGACCCCGACCGGCGACGTGCCCACCCACCCCAGTGCGCCGTCGTTGCGGTACGGGAAGCGGCCCTGCCAGGTGTTCGCCATCAGGTCGCCGTGCGGCGCCACCGCCTCCCCCCACGCGTACGTCGTCGACGCACCACCCTGGGCCGCGTACTCCCACTCGGCCTCGGTCGGCAGCCGGCGTCCCGCCCATTGGGCATACGCGGCGGCGTCGACATAGGAGATCTGCACGACGGGATGATCGAGACGATCGTCGATGGTGCTGGCAGGCCCGAACGGCCGACGCCAAGAGGCATCCGGTTCCCAGTCCCACCACTGCCGCCAGTCCCTCAGGTCGACGGGTCCTGACGTCGGCCGGAAGATCAGCGCGCCGGGCACCAGGTCCGCCGCATCCACCCCCGGGTACAAGGCCGGATCCAGCGGCCGTTCGGCAACCGTGACGTAACCGGTCTCCTCGACGAAGCGCGCATATTGCGCGTTGGTGACGGGATGTCGTTCGACGGCGAAGGCGGAGACGGTCGCCGTGTGGACAGGGGTCTCCTCCGGATAGAAGGCCGCCGATCCCATCCGGAACTCTCCGCCCGGCAGCTCGATCAGCTCCGTCAGCATGTGTCCAGGGTAGGCGGAGCCGAAGTCGCGGGTAACCGGCGCATCAGTCCTTGGAGAAGGCCTTCGCCAATTCTCGTTCCACGTCCAGGTACGGCGTACCCGAGACGTCCACGATCACCTTGGCGATGGTGCCGCCGGTGAAGGGGTACGGCGCCTGGTACGTACTCGAGATCGCCTGGCCCGTGTTGCGGCCCACGGCAACTCCACCGCCTGCGAGCCCGAACGTGCCGGGATGGGTGCGTACCCCCGCCTTGGTGACGACCGTCTCCTGGTCGACGAACAGCGACACGTCGCCGAGCGGCGTGTGACTACCCTCCACGGTGCCCGACCTGTCGTATCTGACACCGAAGACGTGGCTGCCCAAGGGAATCGGGTCGGGTGCGGACACCACCTGCTCCTCCTCGCCCATGAAGTTGTAGATGTAGTGCAGCCGGCCGTCCTGCACGAAGAGCACGTGGCCGCCGTGTCCGGCCCCCTGTTTGAACAGCACGCCTTGCGCACCGGTGGTGTCCACGGTGACCTCGGCCAGTACCGAGAAGGACTGGCCACGGAGCTCGACGGCGGCGCCGATGCCGACCTCGGCAGTGCCCGGGTAGTAGGTGAACGTCTTGCGATCCGCGGACAGATAAGGGCGCCAGCGGGTCAAGGTCTCCAGAATGTTGAGGTCGGCCAACGGAAGTCCGTTGTACTTGGCCGCTTCGGCGAACCAGAGCGCCTTGAGCTCCTCGAGCTTGTCCGGTCGTTCGGCGGCCAGATCGTGACACTGGCTGCGGTCCGCCGCGATGTGGAACAGCTCCCAGCGGTCGTCGTCGAAGTGTGACCAGCCGGCGGGGCTGGCGGCGTGGACGGTATTGGCGAACCAGCCGTCGTGCCAGATTCCTCTGGTGCCGAGCATCGTGTAGAACTGCGTCGTCTTACCCGTCTCGGCATGCGAATCCTCAAGCGCCGCCTTGAAGCTCACCCCGTCGAGCGGTTTCTGTGCGATGCCGCCGACCTCGTCGGGCGGGGTGATCCCGAGCAGGTCGTAGATCGTCGGCGTGACGTCGCAGACGTT
>JAOPWT010000163.1 GCA_025965555.1 Mycobacterium sp. | reverse complement strand
GGCGGATGAGCCATCAGCCGGAGACGGTGCGGGCTCGGCTGCGCGCCGACACGCTCGGCCTGCTACTGCAGAACCGCAATCTTTTGCAGCACCTGACGGTACGGCAGAACATCGTACTGGTTCAGCGGATCATCAAGAACCCCCGACGCGAATCGATCATGCCGCTGCTCGATTCGCTTGGTATCAGCAACCGGGCAGATGCGCTCCCGCACAACCTTTCCGGCGGCGAGTTGGCACGAGCGGGCTTGGCGGTGGCTCTGGCCAACGATCCGATCGCCGTGCTCGCGGATGAGCCGACCGGCGAGCTGGATGGTTCCTCCGAGCGAGAAGTCCTGCAGGCATTGAGGCATCGGGCGGAGAACGGCACCGCGATCCTGGTCGCGAGCCACAGTTCCGCTGTCGCCGACGCCTCCGATCGCGTCATCCGGCTCTCCGACGGGCGGATCACCACGTGACGCGTGCGTTGTTGACTTGCCGCGCCGTCACGCGCACCTATGGCGCGGGTGACACCGCCTTCACCGCGGTACGCGGCGTGACGTGCGAGGTCGAACCCAACAGCCGCATCGCGCTGACTGGTCCTTCGGGTTCCGGGAAGTCCACGCTGCTGCATCTGATGGCGGGCCTGGACGCAGCCACCTCGGGGTCCGTCGAATGGCCTGTGTTCGGCGGCCACCCGTCGGCACGCGCGGACCTGGTCGGCGTCGTCTTTCAGGGACCCAGCCTGATCCCGGCCCTCAATGTCGTCGAGAACGTCGGATTGCCAATGATTCTCAGCGGAGTCGACACGAGGGATGCCGAGATCCGCGCCAGGGCAGCACTGGAGCTCCTCGAGCTCGAGCCGTTGGTGGACAAACTCCCTGACGAGCTGTCATCCGGTCAAGCCCAACGCGTGGCTGTCGCCCGAGTGCTCGCAGGGGCACCCCGGCTGATACTGGCCGACGAACCCACCGGGCAGCTCGACCGCGGCAATGCCGCCATGGTGATCAACGTACTGCTCAAGGTGTGCGAGGAACTCGGCGCGGCGTTGGTCGTCTCGACGCACGATCCGCTCGTGTCAGAGCACCTCTCGATTCAGTGGGCTATGCACGACGGCGTGCTCGGCCCACCCGACTGCACCGACCCAACGGATCAGCCATGACCTGGCAGTGGCTGGCGGCGCTGCTGCGCAGGCGACGGGCGCGACTCTTCGGCGCCGCCGCGGGCGTGGCGATCGCCGTCGCGATGCTGGCCAGTCTCGGTGCATTCCTAGCGCATTCGCAGGCGACGATGACCGATCGGGCGGTGCGCGGGGTGGCCGTCGACTGGCAGGTGCAGCTGACGCAGGGCGCCAACATGGCTGAGGTCGCCAAGGTCGTCGACGGGACCCCGGGTGTCGTCGCGTCGGCTGCGGTTGACATCGCGCAGAGCACGGGTCTATCGGCGGTGACCGGCGCCAGTACGCAGATGACCGGGCCAGCGGTGGTCCTCGGCCTACCAGACGATTACGCGGCGACGTTCCCCGGCGAGATCCGGTCCCTCGTCGGTCCGCAGACGGGGGTGTTGCTCGCTCAACAGACGGCGTCGAACTTGCATGCCATACCTGGCGACAGCGTGACGATCGGGCGTCCCGGACTGCCGCCAGCCATTGTGACAGTGGCGGGGGTCATCGAACTGCCACAAGCGAATTCGCTGTTCCAGAAGGTCGGAGCACCGCCCACCGCTCAGCCCGTGGCGCCGCCCGACAACGTCGTGCTGCTACCAGCGTCACAGTGGCACAGGCTGTTCGATCAAGTGGCCGCCGCGCGTCCCGATCTTGTGACGACGCAGATCCACGTACGCCTGGACCACACCCTGCCCCGTGCTCCCGCGGATGCCTACACCGCGGTCACGACCGCGGCCCGCAACCTCGAGGCGCGAAGCGTGGGCGGCGCACTGGTCGGGGACAACGTCGGCGCCACCCTGGACGCCGCGCGGCACGACGCCGCCTACGCCCAAATCCTGTTCGTCTTCCTCGGACTGCCTGGCGCGCTGTTGGCGGGAGCGCTGACCGCAACGATCGCATCGGCTGGAGGCGACCGCCGACGCGGCGAGCAGGCGCTGCTACGAAGTCGTGGCGCCTCAGCTCCTCAGCTGTTGGCCATGGCGGGCGCCGAAGCAACCTTCGTCGGGGTCGTCGGGGCTGGGGTCGGCATCGCGGTCGCCGCGGTGATCGGGCGGTACGTCATCGGGTCCGTTGGATTCGGAAACTCGGCGGCCGCGGCGATCGGGTGGCCCCTGGCGGCGGCTGGGGTCGGAATGCTGATCGCCGTGGCGTCCGTCGTCCTCCCGGCCCGTCGCGACCTTCGCGAACACACCGTTGCCGACGATCGACAGGAGATCGGGCCACACGTTCGCCCGCGCTGGGCGCGTTACGGACTCGACACCGTCCTGCTCATCGCCGCGGTCATCGTCTACCGGGCGACCACCGGTGCGGGCTATCAACTGGTCCTGGCGCCAGAGGGTGTCCCGACCATCTCGGTGTCCTACTGGGCGTTCGCCGGTCCCGCACTGTTGTGGACCGGAAGTGCGTTGGCCACGTGGCGCATCGCCGACCTCGCGCTCGGTGCCGGAAGGCCTCTGCTCGCGAGGCTGCTCCGACCCGTCACCGGCCAACTCGCCGAGACGGTGGCTGCCACCTTGTCGCGGCAGCGCAGACCCTTGGTGCGGGCGATCATGCTGTTGAGCCTCGCGATCGCCTTCGCCATGTCGACTGCGACCTTCAACGCGACCTATCGGCAGCAGGCCGAGGTCGACGCACAACTGACCAACGGTGCCGACGTCACCGTCATCCCGTCGCCGGGAGCTCCACCCCTGCGCGGAGCGCCGGCGTCCTTGGCCGCGGTGCCCGGAGTCGCGGCGGTGGAGTCGATCCAACACCGCTTCGCCTACATCGGAGCCGATCTACAGGACCTGTACGGCGTGAATCCCGCAACCGTGACCCGTGCAACCGCGTTGCAGGACAGCTACTTTCCCGGTGCAAAGGCAGCCGACCTGATGCGCGCCCTGCTCGAGCATCCCGACGCCATCCTGGTATCCGCCGAGACGGTTCACGACTTCCAGTTGCAGCCCGGAGATCCCCTTACCCTGAGACTCGTCGACACGACGACGCATCAGCCGAAGGCGGTGGTGTTCCGGTACATCGGCGTCGTCACCGAGTTCCCGACCGCACCGAAGGACAGCTTCCTCGTCGCCAACGCCGACTACGTTGCACAGCAGACTGGTTCGAGAACGGTGGGCGCCTACCTCGTGAGCACCGCGGGCAGTGACACCGGTGCGGTGGCCGCACGCATCCGCGACGTCGTAGGAACGTCGGCGGCCGTCACTGACATCGCCGCTGTTCGCGACACGGTCGGCTCGAGCCTGACCTCGGTCGATCTGGCGGGGCTGACGAGCATCGAGCTGTCCTTCGCCGTGGTGCTGGCGGTCGGGGCAGGAGGCCTGGTCTTCGCGCTCGGATTCGCCGAGCGGCGCCGCACGTACGCCATTCTGACGGCCATCGGTGCTCGGCCGCGTCACCTGCGCGCATTGATCTTCAGCGAGACGGCGGTGCTGGGAGTGCTCGGAGTCGCCGCCGGTGCCGTGGCGGGATCGGTGCTATCGCTCATGCTGATCGGCGTTCTGAGTGGTGTGTTCGATCCACCGCCCGACGTCGTGGCGGTGCCCTGGCCCTACCTGGTCACCGTCGTGGGGCTGGCGGCTGCGGCGCTGGTCGCCGTCGGCACCGTCGAGGTCAGGCTCGCCCGGCGGCCCGCGATCCCGGTCCTGCGGGAATTGTGAACGGCGACATCAGATCCCCGGCAGCGGCTGAGTGCGTTCCGCCACGACCGCCTGAAGCTTCTGCGGGTCGATGTCGAGTCGGCCGAGGATCGTCGGCGCGATCTGTGCCGTGCTGACTGCCGACGCGTCGTCGCGATGTGAGATGCCGGGTCCCGCGACGACGAGGGGTACGTTCCGGTCAGCCGGAGTGACCCCTCCGTGCTCGGCGATCTTCGTTCCGGAGGTGTACACGGTTCCCGGTTGAGTGCTGGCGTAGACGTCGGGGACCCGAAGGTCGGTGACGGTGGTGCCGAAGAAGGCCGCAGCATCGGCACCTGCGTAGATCCTCTCGGTGCCCGACGCGGTGAACGGCTTCGGTTGGCCGGCAATGTCGGTGCCCACCCCGGCGCGAGCCGACAACCGGTCCTTGACGAAGGCGGCCGCTTCGGGGGAGCGGTCGGCCAGCCACATGATCATCGCGTCGTCGTTCACCGAGTGGACGATCAACTCCTTGGTGTCCGGATGTCCCTTGGCCCATTCCGAGTTGATCTCGTCGATGATCGCCCCGTCGTCGATCCGGGTCAGCTTCTGCGGTTGCATCGGTGACTGACCGTGTTTCGCCGACAGGATGACTGTCGTGGCGCCCGTCGCTCCAGCCCGATCGACGGCATCGACGATGCGTCCGACCTGTGCGTCGACGAAGTCCAATGCCGACGCCAATACGGGACCCGGTGTTTGACCATCGGGCCCATAGCCGCCGGTCTGTCCTCCGGAGGTCGCCAGCTTCTCGGCAGTGGAGACCGACTGGAAGTTCATTCCGAGGAGGGCGGGCACGCCCACCTCTTGACTACCCGAATGATCCCTTCCGGCAATCTCATTGACCACCGCATCGACCTTGTACGTGTCATACCGCTGGGTCAACGCGTTGTCGTCGACCCAGGTGTCACCCTCCTTGGCCCCGGCGGGACTGCTGTCGACCTCGGGGGTGAACAGATCGTCGATGGTGATCCCGTTGGCGCCGTTGAGGATTGCATAGGCGGGGTGTTTGTCACTCCACGCGGTGCGGCGACCGGCGTCGTGGATCACCGAGAAGACGGTGTTGACCTTGAGGTAGCCGCCTGGTGTCAGCGGTGCGCAGGTAGCCGGGCTCACCGGAAGCTTGGCCCGATCGATGACCTGAGTGGGGTCGGCGGTCATCTTGAGGACACCGTCGGGAAGGCCGGGCAGCCCCTGTCCCCCGTCGATCTTGGTGACGTCCTTGTCGAGTTCCTCGGTGAAGCTCACCGAGGCGCCGGGCTTCACCCCGTTGCAGTTCGTCGTACCTGGCTCGAGGAGGTCGTGTGCGTAACTGTCGTCGTAGTACACGCCGGTGGTCTTCGGGTTCCCCCCGGTGACCTGCGCCAGCAGACCGGGAAAGGAGTCCGAGGGGATGGGAGTCTGAGCGGCGGTGTAGCCGATGCCCCGTCCGACGAGTTTCGCCAGTGCCGACTGCGGGTGCGTGGCGATGAAACCGGCGAGGTCCGACTCGTGCATTCCGTCGACCGACAGCAGGACGACGTGCTTGTCGGAGCCTGCGGTCGGGCCCGAGCCTCCTGTCCCCGTGCTTCCGCTGCTGCAGCCGGCGATCGCCGCGCATAGACAGAAGGTCGCCGTAGTGACCCCAACTCGACGCATATCCACCAGAACTCCGTTCGTCGTACACACCTGTCCTGAGGCATCTAACGGCACCGGACCGGATATCACGGTGAACACGAAACCAACGGTGGGACAACTATTTCCATTGCCGTGCTGTGAATCCACATGGCGGTACGACGGAGGTCGAAGGCCTCCGTTCAGCGGGGCCTTTTGCTCGGCCGGCCCGGCGGACGGTATGGGCGGCGCGCTGAGAGCACGCTGAGAACGATCAGTCGCTGCCGAGAGCGGATCGCACCAGGAGCGCGTAGCCGAAGTACAGATGGCAGAGTCCGAGCGCGCTGATTAAGAAGACGTGCTCCTCAGCGGTGGTCACGGCCGACTTGGTGGCGATCAGGCGGCCAAAGTCCAGCTGGGCGAAGACGTCGTCGGGGCGGACACCGTCGTAGTTGGCTTCCGACTCAGGACGGCGGTGCATCCGCAACATCGAACGGGCGACAAGGTTTCGCAGCGGACGCTCCCGCAGCTTCGTTCGGGCCTGCGTCCACTGGGCGAGCAGACCGAGCCGCTCGCCACTTCGAGCATCGCCGGCCCGCAGAGCATGCCGACTCAATGTCGCGGCCACCGAGTCGAAGCCGGGGCCGTCGACTGCGCAGTGTAGTTGTCTGAACCGGAGCGACAACCCCTCGAACGTCGCTCGCGCGGCTGCCACGGGCTCGTAGGAGATCTCGCCGCTGATCGCGTTGACAGCCATCCCGCCGTGGTGACGCAGCGCGGCGCAGCCCGCGAGCTCACCGCAGACCGTCGCGTACCTCTCGAGTTCTGCGACCTCGACTGTGCTGAAGCCGGTGAGCGGCGGGAAGTCGGCCGGATCCGGCAGCGAGAACTCGAAGGTGAGCAACTGCCAGTGGTATTCGAACGCCCCCCGGCCAACCGTGCTCGACGAGCGGCGGGCTGAACCGCAGATCGACGGGCAGGCAGGAGTCCTCCCACGAAAGGACGTACGCATCCACCGACCTTGGCGCCCATCGACTCAACGGTGAGATCGACCGCCGGCGTCCCTTGCGCAGCCTGGTGGCACCCCGGCCTGGCTGACGCCTGCTGGACTTCTTGGACCCTGTCACCTCCACTCCTCCGATCGGCACTCCGTGAGGTCCAGCCATGGTGACCGTGTCCCGCTGTGAGTGCGCTGAGAACCTGCTCTGGAGCGATCGGTCTGACGAACGCCGCACCGAGAGATCCGCATTCGTCAGAGGCGGACTGCCGTGCAGGTACTCGGCTGCTCGCCGTGGGATCCGTTGGCGCTGACCGAAATTGCGGTGATGGCCGACATCGGGACCTTCAGCGTGAAGGTGTGACCGTTGGCATGTAATGGGACGGTGACCGTCTCGGACAGTCCGTCGTATACCGGATCGACCGAGATCACCGTGTAGGTGACGACCTGAACCGGTGTGGCGACGACCGCCAGGCGCACGCGAGCGCCAGGGGGCGCTGCGTGGTAGAACGCCACATCGGGCGGGCAGTCACCGGTCGCTACACCGAGTGCGTACAGCGGTTGGGAGGTGGGGGACGGACGATCTCGTGCCGTGCAAGCGACGGCCAGGACCAACGCAACCGCCCCCGCCAGAGTGGCCACGGCCGGGCGCACTTCAACTGGACTGCGCCACAATGCCATCTTCGTCGCCATGTCGGCAGACTCGATTCCGTACGTCACCTTCACGCGTCGCACTATCATGACTGATTACCGCTGAGATGCCGCTGAGGACGGTGGGCGAGACCGTCCTCAGCGGTATCACAGCGGGTCCGGCGGACGCTGCGGCCATGGACCGGAGTCGTCTCGGCGCCGCTGGTACGCGGCGCCGCCCGTTCTGGGAGCGATGGACGACGCGACTCGCCGTCACCGTCATGGTGGTGGCGGTGCTCGGCGGCGGCGTCTACGCCAACGTCGAGTCGGTCCCCGGGTATGCCCCGTGGCAGGACAGGGCTTCGACACTGTTGCGGCAGATCGGCTTTGGCGGTGCATTGGACACCTATGAGAATTGGCTGTACAGCCGCCACGCCCCGTCGGACACATCACCGGACGTGCGTGGCCTCATGTCGACGACGACGAGCGTGTCGGCTTTGGCCGGCTATCCGTACCTGCCGCCGCTGGCGGTGACTGCTGATGGTCGAAGTTGGCATCCGGTGGTGCGCAGGCCCGGCGAGGGGCCGATGGTCTACACCGCGCTGTTGCAGCCGGACCACTTCCACCGCAGCGTCGTCGTCGTCGCGGCCCTGATCCGATCGTCCGCGGTCAAGGCTCATCTGGTGGCAGGGACCGCCGAGCCTCCGGGGACGGGTTCACCGGGGCGAATCCCACCGGATCGGTTGCCCGACGTGGTCGCGGCGTTCAACTCGGGATTCAAGATGAGCGCGCAGCCCGGGGGGTTCTATCTCGACGGCAACCACGTCCAAGATCTCGTCGAGGGTAACGCGTCCGCCGTGATCGACGATCATGGCAGGCTCACCATTGGGCAGTGGGGACGCGACGTCCAGATGACCCCAGCGATCCGTGCCGTCCGCCAGAACCTTGCCTTGATCGTCGAGAAGGGCCGTCCGGTGCCGGGTTTGGATCGCAACACAGACCTACGGTGGGGTAGCTCTAGGAATCAACTGCAGTACACGTGGCGTTCCGGTCTCGGGGTCACGGCGCACGGCGACCTGTTATACCTGGCAGGGGACCAACTCAATCTCGCCACGCTCGGCGCCGCGATGGCGCAGGCGGGGGTTGTCACGGGCATGGAACTCGACATCCATTCCGGACTGCAGTTCTTCAGCACCTGGCAGGGCAACGGCTCGGGTCAACCACAGCCGCGTCGGCTGTTGCCGACGATGGTCGGACCTTCCGAGCGCTTCGTCCAGCCGGACATCCGCGACTTCTTCTACCTCACCGCGCCGGACGCCCCGGGCCACTGAGGACGAGGAGTGAGGCCCCGCTCTCAGCGCGGTCTCAGCGTCGATGCGGAGGGTGAACGAGGTGAACGCACATCCAACGGTCGGTGTTGAGCCCGAGGATCGGCACCGAACTGCGTCGTGGTTGTGGGTTCTGGCGTCAACCCTCGCCTGCTTCGTCTGCCTCGCGGTCGTAGCTCACCGGGCGAAGCATGGCACGGCCCTTGATCATGCGGTACTCGATTGGCTGATCGAGCACCGCTACCGCGGGCTCACCATTGCAGCGATCGTGATCACGGACGCGGGCAGCCCCGTGGTGATGACGCTGTTGGCCGTCGCCGCGGCCGTGGTCCTCTGGCTACGCCACTCGCCACGAACGGGCTTCGTCATCGTGGCGACCCTTGCGGTGGCCACCGGTCTGAGCACTCTGACCAAGGCAGTCGTCGGGGCGCAGCGCCCACCGCGGGCCACCCAGTTGCTTCTCGAGGTGGACCCGTCCTATCCCTCGGGACACGTCACGGGAACCTTGGCGCTCGTCGGGATCGTGGCGGTGGTCATCGGACGGGGACGGAGTCCGGCGATCCGGGCTGCGTTGGGGGTCGCTGTCGTGGCAGCCACCGCGCTGGTGGCGCTCACGCGTTTGTATCTCGGCGTCCACTGGCTGACCGATGTGGTCGGTGGGTCGTTGCTGGGCGGCGCGGCGGTGCTTGCCGGGTCGGCCACGCTCGCAGCGCTGACATCGGTGCAGTCCGGCACGTTCGGGCGGCGCGCCGAGTCGCCGGCGCCAAAGGTGACCCGGGTGGCATGATCCGCACAGTCGCACCGCGACGGATAGCCACGGTTGGGGCGGGGAGGGGCCATGCGTACCACGCTGGTGGAGTGCCGTTGCCGCTGATAGGCCAACCAAGGACGTGGTGGCGGCCACGCTACTGGGGTATCTCGGCCCGCTCGGCGTTCGTGTCCGCGTCGGTGGTGCTGGTGGCATTGGTGGTGGCGGGTTCAGGCCTGGCGATCATTCTGTACCGCTCGTTGCTGGCCGGCGTCGACGATGCGGCCGCAGGCCGGGTCAAAGACGTGGTGGCGGCACTGCAATTCGACTCGGCGGCCGATCTTGACGCTGCGCTGATCACCACCGATCAGCGCATCGTCGCGGTTCAGGTGATTGATGCCAACGGTGCCGTGATCCAACACTCTCAGTCAGCACCCGACGCACCGTTGGTCGCGCCCAGCACCATCGGTGGCAAGTTGCAGATCGGATTGCCCGACCATGCCTCGCCCGATGGAGACATGCGGATCAGCGGCCAGACCGTGGATGGCAAGAGCGGCCGCTACACGGTCCTGGTCGGTGCAGGCAGTGAAGCCGTCGAGTCGACGGTCAAGACGGTCTTGGTGTTGCTCGCCGGCGCCGCGCCGATCGTCATCGCCGTGTCGGCGGCGGCCGCGTATCTGTTGGTCGGGCGATCGTTGCGGTCGGTCGACGCCATCCGGGCGAGGGTGGCCGACATCAGTACCTCAGACCTCGCCGAACGTGTACCGGTTCCGAACAACTTCGATGAGATCGCCGCGCTCGCAGTCACCATGAACGAGATGCTGGCCCGGATCGAGGCAGGCCACGAAGCCCAACGTCGGTTCGTCGGTGATGCGTCCCACGAGCTGCGCAGCCCGGTGACCGCCATTCTTTCCGCTCTCGATGTCGCCGCCGCACATCCCGAATTCCTCAACGAGGAGCTTGCGACGACCACCCTACGGCCAGAGGCTGAGCGGATGGAGTCGCTCGTCGAGGACCTGTTGCTACTGGCCCGCGCCGACGAACGCGGATTGACGTTGCAGCGCAAGGACGTCGACCTGGATGACATTGCGTCCATCGAGATGGGCCGGCTGCTGCGCGAAACGACGCTGACCGTCGACGCGGATCTGGTTCCGACCCGTCTGGTCGGTGATCCCGGCGGGCTCTCTCGGGTCCTGCGCAATCTGCTCGAAAATGCGGAGCGCCACGCCATGTCGCGGGTCGAGCTTCGTGTCTACCCCGATGGGGGCGACGCCGTGCTGACGGTTGGCGACGACGGTCCGGGCATCCCCGAGGCCGATCGTGCGCGAGTGTTCGACAGATTCGTCCGACTGGATTCCGCCCGCGCCCGCAGCGGCGGGGGTACCGGTCTCGGATTGGCCATCGTGTCCGAAGTCATTGCTGCGCACGGGGGCACCGTCATGATCGGCGACCGACCGGATGGCGGAGCGCTCATCACCGTGCGGCTTCCGTTGGCATAGTCGCCTGACTCCCGTCGATAGGCCCGCCACAAAATCGCCTGAAACATCCTGGTATGAAACAAGGCGGCGTCCTTGCGGGCGCGCCCTTCACGCTCACGACCTCACACGCCCCTCGCTGGTACAAGCAGGTGTCGCTCGGCCTGGCGGCAGAACCGCACGTACCGGCGTGATCGCCGAGGTGCTCTCAGCGTGAGCACAGTGCGCCACCCGCAAGATTGGTTCTGGGGCTACGGCCTCGACGTCAAGAAGGGTTAGTGCTGTGACAACGTCGTTGGGATCCAGTCTGACGCTGTTGGAGAATGCCGGAACTTACTTGCGGCACCGGATCGCTGACATTTCGTTGATGCATGGCTGGCTTCCGCCGACAGTCGAGGCGGCGGCGATGGTGCTGTTGGTCTGTGCGTTCGGATGGCATGCCCGAAGTTGGTGGCTGCTGCGTCTGCCGCTGTTCGTGGGACCCGGGGTCGCGCTG
>JAOPWT010000192.1 GCA_025965555.1 Mycobacterium sp. | reverse complement strand
CGGGGAAGCAGGTTGGAGTTGGGTAGCGGCGGAGCGGGTAGGCGCGCTCCGGGATAGCCCGACACGGAGCCGAACCGTTCGTCGTGGTCTTGCCACTGCCGGCGATAGCGGGCGATGTCGTCGTGGCTGCGGCCGACGAAGTTACACCACATCACCAGCTCCTCGCCGAACGGGAACCCGCCGAGCAGCAAGACGCGCGCAGGCCCTGCACCGCTGTTGGCCAGCGCGACCGTGTCGTGGCCAGGCGACTGGTACCAGAGATCTGCCACGCCGAGGGGAGTACCTCCTGCGGTGACCTCGCCCTTGTCGAGTAGCACGCCATGCTCGAAGGTGTGGTCGACGGCGAGCTCGATCCCGCCGCCGGGTACGAGGTCGATCTGCGCTCCCACGAGGGGCGTGAAGGTGTGCACCGGAGAGCGGACGCCACCGAGCTCGC
Organism: Mycobacterium sp.; assembly: GCA_025965555.1. Classification (GTDB taxonomy): domain Bacteria; phylum Actinomycetota; class Actinomycetes; order Mycobacteriales; family Mycobacteriaceae; genus Mycobacterium. Next base: position 2,852 of record JAOPWT010000192.1, on the reverse strand, counting down.
CGATGAACACGCGGATCCGTGCGGCGCCCACCATCTGCACGGTCGGCGCGAAGTGAACGAAGTCGCGTCCGCGGTCCCGGTCCGCATCGGGCAGGGCGACCCACAGCTGGACGCCATGCAGGATCGGCGCGCTCGGACGGGACACCTCGGAGTGGCAGATGCCTGCGCCCGCGGTCATCAGGTTGAGTTCACCCGGCCGGACGATGGCGCGCACGCCCGCGCTATCGCGGTGCTCGATCTCGCCGCTGAACAGCCAGCTGACCGTCTGCAACCCGGTGTGCGGATGCGGCGGCACGTCCATGCCCGGCCCGGTTCGGACGTCGTGCGGACCGTAGTGGTCGATGAAGCACCACGCTCCGATGAGCGAGCGCTCGCGCTGTGGCAGGGTCCGGCGCACCCTGATCGCCCGCGGACCACCCAGCGGGACCTCGCGGGGATGCAGCACACCGGTGAATCGTGAAGCACCACAGGCGAGTTGGTCGGGGGCCGACTCGGTGTTGCTCACCTCATCAGAGTAGCCCCGTGCGGCGGCGTCACCCGGTCATGGCGGCGCGGATGACATCGAAGTCAGGTTCATCGATCTTGAACACGCCGAACCGGAAGCGGTAGCCCCATTGGGACTTGTTCTCGATGAAGGCGAGGTCGTCGATCAAGGGTCGGATCGGCGTCTCCTTGCAGGGCAGGAATTCGACCCGACGGCGCCAAGGCTGAAACTCCGGGTCGAAATCCTCCTGATACACCTCGTCGTCGGATACCCGGCCGATCGCGGTGAACGCCTGCAACGGTGCGCCGTCCGGGTAGTCGGTCTTCGGCGAGTAGAAGACGATCCAGTCGTCCCTCGCCATTCTGCGGAGCATGTGCGGCTTGCCGTGATTGGCCTGCGTGAAGCCGCCAGCCACCCCACGCTGCACGTGGCCACGGCTGACGGTATTGATCCAAAAGGTCGTCATGTGGCCAAGCTACGAGCGACGGCCGACAGACGCCGGAGTTTATCCACAGGGTGGAGAAACCACGAAGCCGCCGATGCAGGGCATCGGCGGCTCGGGCGACGGTACCGCCATGGCGCCTCACGGCAGGTGGTCGCTCTAGGCGACGAATTTAGTTGGTACCCGGGGCATGTCCGGCACCGTCGACCTAGCTTAACCGCTGAAGCACGCCTGGGTATTCCAAACCGGCGACCTCTCGACGCCGGTGATTTCGATCACCGCCGCTGCCGCCCCCTCGTCCACCGGCAGCGGCGGTGTCGACCCCCACCTCAACGGTCAGGCGGATTCCAGGAAATGCTCGACGAAGATGCGTCGAGCGCGGACGGGATAGCCGTGGCGTTCGGCCAGTTCGCGCAGCTGGCGCAGCGCATGACCACGGCCTCGACCGGATTCCGGAACCACGATGCCGGCCCACAGCCCCTCGGCCTTCGGCAGCTCGACGGCCTCGCGCGCACATGCCCACCGGCGGGGGCACATCCGGCAGATGGCCTTGGCGTCCTCGTCGGCGACGGTGGTCCATCTCTCGGGATCCCTGGTGCATTCACCGAGGGGCAATCCGTCGAGTCCCACTGGGTTCGTCACGGCTGGTCTGGTCCCCGCTGCCTTCATGTCGTCACTCCTCGTCCGAGCGTCGCAGTCCTGTGCGTCGCGATGCCGCAAATCTATAGCACTAACCGTAGCGATGCAACAGTTACAACCGAAGCACTCGGCCGAGGGCTAGGGCGAATAAGGTGACGAGCCGTGGCGGTCCAGCGGACATTCGGTCCCGTCCGCGTCCTGGCAGTGGCGACCCAGAGTCAGATCAGCCCAGTTCAGGCGTGGTTTGTGGAGATACGCCCGAGCGCCGACACGGACACGAAGAGAGTTGACGCACAAGTCGTAGCGATGAGACAGTTAGCCATGCAAACTGCAGCGGCCGATGCCCTGCTGCTACGGTCGCCAGGTTCAGTTGAGCCATACCCACGGAGGGTCCGACCGTGCGCTTCGAGGTGACTCCCGCTGCCTCGGCGGCAGTGCCGCCGGATACGGGAGACGACCATGCCGCCAGCACGGCCGTGGATCCCGGAATGGCGCGGGCGGGGGCCGCCGCCGCGGCACGCAGGCGCGAGCTCGACATCAGCCAACGCAGCCTGGCCGCCGACGGGATCATCAATGCCGGTGCCCTGATCGCCTTCGAGAAGGGCAGAAGTTGGCCGCGTGACAAGACGCGGACGAAGCTCGAAGAGGTGCTGCGCTGGGCGCCGGGCACGATCAACCAGATCCGGATGGGCGGGGCTGCCGCCGGGGTCGACGACCGGACCGAGGTGGCCGGCCGGGATCGGCACTGACGCGCACCCACGTCAATCGCGATCAACGCAAATCGAGTTGACCGATCAGTGCCTCAACGTCGGCCGCCGCAGATGCGGGCACGGGCTGTTCTGATTCGGCCTGCCTGATGACGTCCTCCGCGACGCCTGCCGCCTGGGCCGTCTCGGCGACCGTGAGATTCGCATTGCGGCGAGCGGCATACAGCCGCTGACCGAGGGTCGCGCCAGGCGCGGTCGCCGCGAGCATCGTCAATTCGTCCGTGCGTCGCCGGACGGTACTGAGGGCCCTGATGAGGGTCGGTGTGACCTTGCCGATCCGGGTGGCCCTCGCGGTGACCGCCTCCAGTTGTCGGAGGTCGGACAGAATGGCCGTGATCCGCGGTGTGAGGTCCGGATCGTCGACCGGCGGTAGCGCGTCGATCGTCGAGCCGAGGGTGTAGACCGCGGAGAGCACGGCCTCGGCGATCAGCGACCCTTCGTCGCACACCTGATCCCGGCAGGACACCTCGGTCCGGTCTTCGACCCCGGCGGCAGCCCCGCCCATCAGGATCTGGTAGAT
>JAOPWT010000184.1 GCA_025965555.1 Mycobacterium sp. | reverse complement strand
CTGGAAATCTTCAAGAAGGCTGGCGCGGGTCACCTGGTGCTGGTGTCGTCGGTACTCGGCAACAAGGGTGTCCCCGGCGTCAAGGCCGCCTACGCCGCCAGCAAGGCAGGAGTGACGTCGCTGGGCGAGTCGCTGCGGGCGGAATACCCGTCGGGACCCATCAAGATCACGGTGCTCGAACCCGGCTACATCGAGTCGGAGATGACGGCGAAGTCGGCCACCACCATGTTGATGGTCGACAACGAGACCGGCGTCAAGGCGATGGTCGACGCAATCGAAAAGGAGAGGGGCCGCGCCGTCGTGCCTGGTTGGCCGTGGTGGCCGCTGGTCGAGTTGATGAAGGTGCTGCCGCCGCGGTTCACCAAGCGCTTCGCCTAGTCGCTGGCCAGAGCGCGCCGAAATCCGTGCGCTACCGGCGCGAAACGATTGAGAAACAGGCGCACGCTTGGCTGTGCCCATGGGCCGAATGTTTCACCTGGGATGGTTTTTGAACTTCGTCACCGACGAATGGAACGGGACCTGGGGTGACGGTGGTCGTGACTTCACCGGTGACTTCTACGTCGAGGTGGCCCGCGACCTCGAGCGTGCCAAGTTCGACTACGTCCTGATCGAAGACAAGCTCATGGTCTCGACGGCCTACGGCGGCACCATGGAGCACGACCTCAAGCACGGCGTGAACCCCAAGCACGACCCGGTTCCGCTCGCGGTGCTCATGGCCAACGCCACCAGCCGGCTCGGCGTCGTCCCGACGATGTCGACCAGCTTCTACCCGCCGTTCCTCCTGGCCCGGCTGGCCAGCACGATCGACCACATCGCGCGCGGACGCTTCGGCTGGAACGTCGTCACCTCGGCCGAGGACCGGTCGGCCCAGAACTTCGGGCTGGACAAGCTCTGGGAGCACGACGAGCGCTACGTCCGAGCCGCCGAGTACCTCGAACTGGTCTCCAAGCTGTGGGAATCGTGGGAGCCCGACGCGGTCGAGCGGGACCAAATGACGGGGACCTTCGCCAACTTCAAGAAGGTCCACACCGTCGACTTCGAGGGCAAGTACTTCAAGTCGCGTGGACCGCTGAACACCGCACCGTCACCGCAGTACCGACCGACGATCGCCCAGGCCGGTGCGTCGCCGCCTGGGCGTGAGCTGGCCGCCAAGCACGCGGACACCATCGTGACCCCCGCGAACGGCGTCGAGGAGATGAAGGCCTACCGCGACGACATCCACGCCAGGATGGAGGCCATCGGTCGCGATCCCGCACACTGCAAGGTGCTCTATCTGGTCTCACCGATCGTCGCGGACACGCACGACGAGGCCCTCGCCAAGCGTGAGCGGTGGTTCAGCGATCCGCTGTACATCGAGTACATGCTGGCCGAGATCTCGTCGATCACCGAGATCGACTTCGCCCAGTTCGACCTGGATCAGCCGTTGCCCGAGCTGTGGACGAACGGCGAGCGTGGCGCCCTGGCGAGCTTCGTGGCTGGCGGCAAGGACAAGACGCTGCGCGAATTGGTCACGGGCAGCGGCATGTCGAGCAACATCCCGTTCGTCGGCACCCCCGCCGAGGTGGCCGAGGAGATGGGCGACGTCATGGCGCAGGTCGGCGGTGACGGGTTCCTGATCACGAGTCCCGTGATGCGGCTGAACCGGCGCTACGTCACCGAGATCACCGACGGACTGATCCCCGAACTCCAGCGGCGCGGTCTCGCGCGGTCGGAGTACACCACCACGATGTTGCGTGACCACCTGCGCGAATTCTGACCCGCCCATGCGATTTGGGTACGTTTACCCGCGGTGAGCGCGGGTTTCAACACGCAAATCGCTAGGCGCTGCGGCCCCGCTCCGCCCGGTAGTGACGCACCAGCGCGTCCGTCGAGCTGTCCGACTGCTCGGCGGGCGCCGCGTCGCCGATGAGCACGGGAAGCAGCGAGTTCGCCTGCGTCTTGCCAAGTTCCACGCCCCACTGGTCGAACGAGTCGATGCCCCAGATGGTGCCCTCGGTGAACACCTGGTGTTCGTAGAGGGCGATCAGCTGGCCGAGCACAGACGGCGTCAGCTTGGTCCCCAGGATCGAGGTGGTCGGCCGGTTTCCCGGCATCACCTTGTGCGGGACCACCTCGGCCTTGGTGCCCTCGCCGGCGATCTCCTCGGCCGTCTTGCCGAAGGCGAGCACCTTGGTCTGGGCGAAGAAGTTGCTCATCAACAGGTCGTGCATGCTGCCGGTGCCGTCGGCCGTCGGGAGGTCGTCGGTGGGCTGGGAGAACCCGATGAAGTCGGCGGGGATCAGCCTGGTGCCCTGGTGCAGCAGCTGATAGAAGGCATGCTGGCCATTGGTTCCTGGCTCGCCCCAATAGATTTCACCCGTCGAGGTGCTGACGGGTTTGCCATCGGCCCGCACCGACTTGCCGTTGGACTCCATCGTCAACTGCTGCAGGTACGCCGGGAACCGGGCCATGTCATTGGAGTACGGCAGCACCGCACGTGCCTGCGCGTCGAAGAAGTCGTTGTACCAGAGGCCGATGAGGCCAAGCAGCACAGGCGCATTGGCCTCCAGGGGAGTGGTGCGGAAATGCTCGTCGACGAGGTGGAAGCCGGCTAGGAATTCGGCGAAACGTTCCTTGCCGATCGCCGCCATCACCGACAACCCGATGGCGGAGTCGACCGAGTAGCGGCCGCCCACCCAGTCCCAGAAGCCGAACATGTTGTCGGTGTTGATGCCGAAGCTGTCGACCAGCTTCTTGTTGGTCGACACCGCGACGAAGTGCTTGGACACCGCGGCATTGCCCAACGCGTCGGTGAGCCAACGTCGTGCGGCCGTCGCGTTGGTCAGCGTTTCCAGCGTGGAGAAGGTCTTGGACGCGACGATGAAAAGTGTTGTGGCGGGGTCGAGTCCGTCGAGTTTGGCCACCAGGTCGGCTGGGTCGACGTTGGATACGAACCGGGCCGAGATGCCCGCATCGGCGTAGTGACGCAAGGCCTGGTAGACCATCACCGGCCCAAGGTCGGAGCCGCCGATGCCAATGTTGACGACGGTCTTGATGCGCTCGCCCGTCGCGCCCGTCCACTCCCCGCTGCGCAGCCGGTCGGTGAACTTTCCCATCGAGTCCAGTACCCGGTGCACGTCGGCGACGACGTCCTGCCCGTCGACCGTCAACTCGGCACCCTTCGGCAGCCGCAGCGCGGTGTGCAGCACCGCCCGGTCCTCCGAGGTGTTGATGTGTTCGCCGGCGAACATCGCGTCGCGACGGCCCTCGAGGTTCGCGGCCTTGGCGAGGTCGACCAGCAGCTTCAGCGTCTCCCGGGTCACCCGGTGCTTGCTGTAGTCGATATACAGATCGCCGACGGTCAGGGTCAGTTCCCGGCCGCGCGCGGGGTCCTCGTCGAAGAACTCCCTCAGGTGCTTGGCGCCGATCTCGTCGTGGTGACGAACCAGTGCATTCCAGGCCGGAGTCGCGGTGACGTCGGGAATCTCAACGGGTTGGGCAGACATATCTCGACCCTAGTGCGGCGGCGCTTTCGAAGGTGTAAATGATGGACGTATGGACATCGAAAAGCTCCTGTCATCCGTGCCCACCGGATTGTGGATCGGTGGTGAAGAGCGCGAGGCGTCATCGACCTTCGACGTGCTCAATCCCGCGACCGACGAGGTGTTGATCGCCATCGCCGACGCGACCCCCCAGGACGGCATCGCCGCGCTCGATGCCGCCGCCGCAGTGCAGGGCGAATGGGCGGCAACGCCACCTCGCGAGCGCGGCGAGATCCTGCGCTCGGTGTTCGAGGCCATCACCGCTCGCGCAGAGGAATTCGCGACGCTGATGACCCTCGAGATGGGCAAGGTGCTCGCCGAGAGCATGGGCGAGGTCAAGTACGGCGCCGAGTTCTTCCGCTGGTTCGCCGAGGAGGCGGTACGCATCGGCGGTCGCTACACCAAGGCCCCCGCGGGCACGGGTCGCATCGTCGTCACCAAGTCCGCGGTCGGACCGTGTCTGGCGATCACGCCGTGGAACTTCCCGCTGGCGATGGGCACCCGCAAGATCGGCCCTGCGATGGCCGCCGGCTGCACCATGGTGATCAAGCCCGCGCAGGAAACGCCGTTGACGATGCTGCTGCTGGCCAAGCTGATGGACGACGCGGGCCTGCCCAAGGGCGTGCTGTCGATCCTGCCGACGTCGAAGCCCGGCGATCTGACCACGGCCCTGATCGACGACGGCCGGCTGCGCAAGCTGACGTTCACGGGATCGACGGGCGTTGGCAAGGCCCTGGCCAAACAGAGCTCCGACAAGCTGCTGCGACTCTCGCTCGAGCTGGGCGGCAACGCGCCGTTCATCGTGTTCGACGACGCCGACGTCGACGCCGCGGTCGAGGGCGCGCTGCTGGCCAAGATGCGCAACGGAGGTGAGGCCTGCACGGCGTCCAACCGCTTCCACGTGGCCAACGCGGTGCGCGCCGAATTCACCGAGAAGCTCGTCAAGAGGATGAGCGAGTTCACGCTCGGCAACGGGCTCGACTCGTCGTCCACCCTGGGCCCGCTGGTCAACGCCAAGCAGGTCGCGACCGTAGAGGATCTGGTGTCCGACGCGGTGTCCAAGGGCGCGACCGTCGCCGTCGGTGGCGTCGCACCGGAGGGCCCCGGCCACTTCTACCCGGCGACGGTGCTCGCCGACGTGCCGCCGACGGCGCGCATCTTCAAGGAGGAGGTCTTCGGACCCGTCGCGCCGGTCATCGGCTTCGACACCGAGGAGGAGGGCATCGCCGCGGCCAATGACACCGAGTACGGGCTGGCGGCCTACATCTACACGCAGGGCCTCGACCGTGCGCTGCGTGTCGCCGAGGCGATCGAGGCGGGCATGGTCGGGGTCAACCGCGGCGTCATCTCCGACCCGGCTGCGCCGTTCGGCGGTGTCAAGCAATCCGGGTTCGGTCGTGAGGGCGGATCCGAGGGCATCGAAGAATATCTCGACACCAAGTACATCGCGCTGACGAACTAGGGGGGCGCGGTCAGCGCTCAGCGGCGATCGGAGCCGTCGAGCGGTCTGATGCCGAGCCTGTCCAGATTCGAACCGATGAGCTCGTAGGGATAGGCGGTGTTCTGCTCGATGAACTCGCGAAGGTCCTGCATGGACTCGTGCCACGGTTCGTTTCGGCGCGGCAGAACCGTCTTGAGGAACGGGAAGCGCAGATGTTCGATGAGGCCGTCCCAGTAGTACAGGTGCTGTTGAAGGGTGCGCCCGAGAACTTCTTCGACCACTGATGTGACGCCGAGAGCCGGTAGGTTCCCTGTATCGCGGCGACGGAGGCGAACGCCTTCATGCTCAGACCCGCCTTGCGCGCTCGCTTGGACAAGCCGATCTCGTACCTGCGGATGAGCCGCGTCTTGCTGGCGATGTATTGGAAGTCGCTCCAGAAACCGTCGAGGAACCGTCGTGTGCGCGCATTGAGATCCCAGACGAGGAAGAACGACTGCAGATGTGTCCCGAACTCGAAACTCTCCACCGCGCCGTACATGTCGGCACCCTCGAACGAATTCCACATCTCCTCGATGGGAAACAGCGGTCCGTACACGCTGTCATTCGCTAGGGCGAAGCGATCGAACTGGTCAAGGGACCAACCGCGCTGCTCGAGGATCTTCCACGCCAGATGCCACGAGCCGAAATCCAGGGAAAGGGTGTCGCGGGTGTAGATACCGGCACATAGTGCGCGGATGGGCTCCACCGACTCCGGCGTCAGATGCGGCGACCCGGAGACGAAGACGATGGTGGCACCCACGCGCTTGAGCGCTTCGAGGTAGTGGACGACATATGGGTCGACGACACCCTGCGGATCGAAGTGTGCGAAGAGAACGAGACTGTGACTGCCCGGTGGGGGTTGGGTCGGCAATTCGAGGTGGGTTTCCCGGATGAACTGCAGGGCATCGCCGGTGCGGCGGTAGCGTATTGCCGGGGGATGGCTGCGCACCTCGGCGGCGATGCGGGCGTACTCACGACGAAGAGTGTCGGCTGCAAGTCGCGCAAACTCGCGAGGAGAGACACTGCGTTGATTCATGGCTTCATTTCCGGCGTGGGGTAGTCAATGGGATTTCTGCGGTTGGCGCCTGCCGCGGTGCCATCGATCGGCCCATCAACTTTGAATCACGCGCCGCCGCCGCGCCAGAGCTAGCGTGTGCCGCCGGGCGGTCTGGATTCGCTGGAACTGCACCGCGGCTACGACAAAACCTCGCTGCATGATGTTGTCTTGAAACAAGTTTGGGTAGAGCGCGACCGTCTCAAGGACCTGTGCGCGCCCGTCGGACCCGGGGACGGACGCCATTTGACCGAGTACCCACCGCGCGAATGCGAGCAGACTCGCTTGGCGCTGTCGCTGCCCTGCACACAGCCCGAACATCGCATCGACGAGCGCCGCAAATCCGCG
>JAOPWT010000126.1 GCA_025965555.1 Mycobacterium sp. | reverse complement strand
CATCACCATCGACGTCGCATACCGCTACTTCGCCACGGCCAAGCGGAAATTCATCATCGCCGACACTCCGGGCCATGTGCAGTACACCCGCAACATGGTGACGGGTGCGTCGACGGCACAGCTGGTGATCGTGCTCGTCGACGCTCGCCACGGGCTGCTGGAGCAGTCGCGGCGGCACGCCTTCCTGGCGTCCCTGCTCGGTATCGGGCACATCGTGTTGGCGGTCAACAAGATGGACCTCGTCGATTGGGATCAGGAACGGTTCGAGAAGATCCGCGACGACTTCCACGAGTTCGCCGCGCGCCTCGACGTGCAGGACGTGACGTCGATCCCGCTGTCGGCACTCAACGGTGACAACGTGGTCACCAAATCAGACGTCGCGCCGTGGTACGAGGGCCCTGCGCTGCTGTCGCACCTCGAAGAGGTCTACATCGCCGGTGACCGCAACCTGGTCGACGTCCGGTTCCCGGTGCAGTACGTGATCCGGCCGCAGACCCGCGAGCACGCCGACCACCGCAGCTATGCGGGCACCGTCGCCAGTGGCGTCATGCGTCCCGGCGATGAAGTCGTGGTGCTGCCGGCAGGCAAAGCCAGCCGCATCACCGAGATCGAAGGTCCCGCAGGGCCAGTCACCGAGGCCTTCGCGTCGATGGCCGTGTCGATCAGCCTGGCCGACGACATCGACATTTCGCGCGGCGACATGATTGCGCGGCCCAACAACCAGCCGCACGTCACGCAGGACTTCGACGCGACGGTGTGTTGGATGTCCGACGAAGCGGCACTCGAGCCCGGTCGCGAGTACGTCATCAAGCACACCACGCGAACGACCCGAGCCAGGGTGACGGCGCTGGACTACCGTCTCGACGTCAACACGCTGCATCGCGACAAGAGCGCAACGGCGTTGAAGATCAACGAACTCGGCCGCGTCACCCTGCGCACCCAGGTGCCACTGCTCCTCGACGAGTACTCCCGCAACGCTGCCATTGGATCGTTCATCCTGATCGATCCCGACACCAACGGCACCGTCGCCGCGGGCATGGTGCGCGACGCCACGCCCGCAGCGACGCGCACGGCCACCCCGAATGCGGTGCGGCATCAGAACCTCGTCACCGCCGATGACCGGCTGTCCAGGGGCAGCACGGTGTGGTTTACCGGCCTCTCGGGTTCTGGCAAGTCATCGGTCGCCATGCTCGTCGAGCAGAAGCTGCTCGAAAGCGGCCGTCCCGCATACGTTCTCGACGGAGACAACCTGCGGCACGGGCTCAACGCCGACCTCGGCTTCTCGATGGCCGACCGTGCTGAGAACCTGCGCAGGCTGGCGCACATCGCGACCTTGCTGGCCGATTCCGGACAGATCGTGCTGGTGCCCGCCATCAGCCCGCTCGAGGAGCATCGCGCGCTGGCTCGCAAGGTGCACACAGATCAGGGTTACGACTTCTTCGAGGTATTCTGCGATACGCCGCTTGAGGACTGTGAGCGCCGAGATCCCAAGGGCCTCTACGCCAAGGCGCGAGCGGGGGAGATCACGCACTTCACCGGAATCGACAGTCCGTATCAGCGGCCGAAGAACCCCGATCTGCGTCTGACGCCCGAGTGCGACGTCGAGGAACTGGCGCAGCACGTCATCGACATGATCGACTCGAAGAAGTGACCGGCGGGCAGGAGCGCAGCGACCGGGGAATCGGCGATGACCACGAGCTGGCGGCCCGTCTCGCCACCGAGGCCGGCGAACTCCTGCTCGGGGTTCGCGTCGAGCTTGCCGACGCTACCGCTGCCGAGCGAAAGGATGCCGGGGACAAGCGCGCCCACGCGTTCCTGATGGAGGCACTCGCCGCGCAGCGGCCCGACGACGCGGTGCTCTCCGAGGAGGCGACGGAGGAGGAGCGCGCGAACAACGCCCGGCTAAGCGCCGCGCGGGTGTGGATCGTCGATCCCCTCGACGGAACGCGGGAGTTCTCCGAGCTCGGTCGCGAGGATTGGGCGGTGCACGTAGCGCTTTGGCAGTCGGGCGAATTGGTCGCGGGCGCCGTCGCCCTGCCCGCCCAGGGCGTCACGTTGGCGACGCCCGACGTCGCGGCACCACCGCCTGCGCCCGCCACGCCGCGGGTCGTCGTCTCCCGTACCCGCCCCCCGGCCGTCGCGCTGGCCGTCCGTGAGGCGCTCGACGGCGTTCTCGTCGAAATGGGTTCGGCGGGAGCCAAGGTCGCGTCAGTAGTGCAGGGAGTCGCCGACGTCTACGTGCACGCGGGCGGACAGTACGAGTGGGATTCGGCCGCACCCGTCGCGGTGGCCCGCGCCGCGGGGCTGTACACGTCGCGCATCGACGGCTCGCCGCTGATCTACAACCAGGCCGACGTCTACGTGCCCGACCTCATCGTCTGTAGGCCGGAGCTGGCTGACGCCGTACTGGCGGTCACGACCGCCCACTAGTTGGGGAGCTGGCTCAAACCTCTTGTGCCTCTTTGGTTTCAGTAGTCACAGATGACCGGGTTTTGTCGGTGGTTCGAACTAGTGTTCGGGTATCGAGTTGGGTTCGGTCTTGGAAGCGGTCGCGGAGATCCGGGCCGCCTACGACCAGTTGGCGGAACTACTCGTCGATGATCTGACCCCTCCCGAACTGGTGGATGTGTTGGGGGAACTGGAGACGTTGACCCGTCAACTGCCGACGCAGTCGCACCGCATCCTGGCGCGGTTGCAGCGTGAGGCGTCCCCGGTCGAGCTGGGGGCGAAGTCGTGGCGGGAGGTGTTGAGTGGGCGGTTGCGGATCTCGGGCAAGGAGGCCCGGCGCCGGCTGGCGGAAGCTCGCCAAGACCGCCGCCGCGCAGGCCGCGGGAGCGATCGGCGCCGAGCACGTGGCGATCCTGCGTGGGTTCTTCACCAAGCTGCCGGGTTGGGTCGATCACGCGACGCGGGAGCAGTCGGAGGCGACGCTGGTCGAGGTCGCGGCAGGCTTCGGGCCCGACGAGCTGGGCAAGGCCGCCGCGCTGCTGGCGGTGTTGATCGATCAGGACGGCCCGGTGCCCGACGACGCCGAACGGGCCCGCCGCCGGACCCTGGACGTGGGTCGGCAACAGGGTGATGGGATGGCCACGGTGCGCGGGCAGGTCGATCCGCAATGGCGGGCCACCTGGGAGCCGATCCTGGCCAAACTCGCCGCCCCCGGCATGGGCAACCCGGCCGACGCCGAGCCGTGCCTCAAGGGCACCCCGTCCCAAGCCCAGATCGACGGGGACACCCGTTCCTACGGCCAACGCGTCCACGACGCGTTCCTGGCGATCGGGCGCCACGTCCTCAGTTACGGGGAGTTGGGTCAGCACAGCGGGCTGCCGGCGACGATCATCGTCTCCACCACCCTGCAGGACCTGCAGGCCGCGGCCGGGAGTGCGGTGACCGCGGGTGGGTCGCTGCTGCCGATGGCCGAGGTGATCCGGCTGGCCTCGCACGCCGTGCACTACCTGGTGGTGTTCGACGAGCACACCAGCGAGGTGCTGCACTGCGGACGGGCCAAGCGGATCGCCCCGGCCGCGCACCGGATCGTGCTGCTCTCGCGTGATCGCGGCTGCACCAAACCCGGCTGCA
>JAOPWT010000113.1 GCA_025965555.1 Mycobacterium sp. | reverse complement strand
ATGCTCGATCTGTTCGACGGTGACACCTCGCGGCTGGCCGAACTCGAGCGCCGCGTCGCTGAATTCCTGGGTTTTACAAACGTTTTCAGCAGCGTCGGACAGGTGTACCCGCGGTCGCTGGACCACGACGTGCTGTCGGCGCTGGTGCAGCTGGGGGCCGGGCCGTCATCGCTGGCGCACACCATCCGGCTGATGGCGGGCAACGAGCTCGTCACCGAGGGGTTCGCGCCGGGCCAGGTCGGCTCGTCGGCGATGCCGCACAAGATGAACTCGCGGTCTTGCGAGCGGGTGAACGGTCTGCAGGTGGTGCTGCGCGGTTACGCATCGATGGCCGCCGAACTCGCCGGCGCGCAATGGAACGAGGGTGACGTGTTCTGCTCGGTGGTGCGTCGCGTCGCGCTGCCCGACGCGTTCTTCGCGCTCGACGGCCAGATCGAGACGTTCCTGACCGTGCTCGACGAATTCGGCGCCTACCCCGCGGTCATCCAGCGAGAGCTGGACCGGTACCTACCGTTCCTAGCGACCACCCGCATCCTGATCGCTGCCGTGCGCGCGGGCGTCGGACGGGAGACGGCGCACGAGGTCATCAAGGAACACGCCGTCGCCGTCGCCCTGGCGATGCGCGAACGCGGTGCGGAGCCGGACCTGCTGGACCGGTTGGCTGCCGATCCGCGACTGCCGCTGGACCGCGCGGCGTTGGACGCGGCCCTGGCGGACAAGGAAGCATTCACCGGGGCGGCCGGCGCGCAGATCGACTCGGTGGTCGCGGCGGTCGGCGAATTGGTCAGCCGGTATCCCGACGCGGCCAAGTACACTTCGGACGCGATTCTGTGACCTTGGCGGCGGTTGACTTCACCGATCTGGACAACTTCGCGGCGGGCTTCCCGCACGATCTGTTCGCGGTGCACCGTCGCGAGGCACCGGTCTACTGGCACCAGCCCACCGAGCACACTCCGGACGGCGAGGGTTTCTGGTCGGTCGCCACCTACGCAGAAAGCCTTGTCGTGCTGCGTGATTCGGATACCTACTCCTCGGTGACCGGTGGTGCGCGGCCGTTCGGTGGCACGCTTCTGCAGGACCTGTCGATTGCCGGCCAGGTGCTCAACATGATGGACGACCCGCGGCACTCGCAGATCCGGCGGCTGGTGAGCTCCGGTCTGACGCCTCGGATGATCGGTCTCGTCGAGGACGATCTCAGGGCCCGTACCCGGGCGCTGCTGGACGCCGTGGAGTCGGGGGTGCCATTCGACTTCCTCGTCGACGTGGCGGCTGAGTTACCCATGCAGATGATCTGCATCCTGTTGGGAGTGCCGGAGTCCGAACGGCATTGGCTGTTCGAGGCGATCGAGCCGCAGTTCGACTTCGGCGGATCACGCAAGGCGCACATCTCGCGGATGTCGGTCGAGGAGGCGGGCTCGCGGATGTACACCTACGGGATGGAGCTGATCGCGTCCAAGCGCGTGGCGCCGACCGACGACATGTTGTCGGTGGTGGCGAACGCGGTGGACTATGAGGACGTCGCCGTGATGTCCGAGGTCGAGGTGTACCTCTTCTTCAGCCTGCTGTTCAGCGCCGGTGCGGAGACCACGCGGAACTCGGTCGCGGGTGGACTGCTGGCGCTGATTGATCACCCGGAGCAGATGCAGCTGCTACGTGGGGATTTGGAGCTCTTGTCGACGGCGGTCGAGGAGATGGTGCGATGGACGTCGCCATCGCCGTCGAAGCGGCGCACCGCAACGCGTGACGTCGTACTCGGCGGGTGCCCGGTGGAGGCCGGGCAGAAGGTGCAGATCTGGGAGGGCTCGGCGAATCGTGACGAGTCGGCCTTCGTCGACGCCGGCGTCTTCGACGTGACACGAAAGCCGAATCCGCACTTGGGTTTCGGCCAGGGCGTGCACTACTGCCTCGGCGCGAACCTGGCCCGGCTCGAACTGCGGGTGCTGTTCGAGGAACTACTCGGCCGGTTCTCCTCAGCGGCGCTGGTGAAGCCCGTCGAGTGGACGCGCAGCAATCGGCACACCGGCATCCGGCACATGGTGGTAGAACTGACCCCCTAACCCCCTGCGATTTGTGTGCGTTTACCCGCGGTGAGCGCGGCTTCCAACACGCAAGTCACCGGTTGCGCGGCGTATTTCGGCTATCACTCGCTCCGGGTACTCGGTGAGATCGATCCATGTGAACCGCAACACCTGCCAGCGAGCCAGGGCGATGGCGTTCTGTCGCACGCGGTCGTTCTGAAAGTCCTCTGCGCTGGAGTGATAGGCGAGACCGTCCACCTCGATCGCGACCTTGCAGTTCGGAAATCCGACGTCGACCTTATAACCGACAACCGGGTAGTTGGCCTTCCAGCCCGTCATCCCCGCCTGCCTGAGCAGGTTCACCAGGATCCGTTCGGCCTCCGACCGTGCGCCGCCGTCTGCAGCTTGGAGGAGTCGGCGCGCGGCGGGTGAACCGTGTCTGCCCTTGTTGCGGAGATGCGCGTTCCACAGCGTCCGCAGTTCGACATGGCGCTGTAGGGCCGAATCCATCAGCTTCGGTCCGCCACCCCGGCGCACGGCCGCCTCGATCACCGTCAACGGCAGAGCAGTCACCCGCAATCCGTTGCGTTCGATCACGTCGGCGGGATCGAGGTCACGCCTGCGTCGACGCACACCGGGTCGGCCAGGGTGATGGTTCGCGCGCGGGACGGTGACCTCGACAAGCTCGGGGGCGAAGCGAGTCAGATCCAACCACCAGGCGGCTGCGAGTCCGCTTGCCGCCGCGCGGTCGCCATGCGCCCAGACCGCAGCCCGGATTCGGGCCGCGTCGGTGAACGGTCGGTCGTCGGCGAAGTAGACACCACGGGAGCACCGTCGCCAGGATCTGGACCGTACCTTCCGGTCGATCGCATCCTGGCTGAGGCCCGCATTGCGCGCTTGAATACCGGTGATGACGCCGTCGTGGCGTCGTAGCAGGTCTTCGATCACGCCCTTACGACGCGAATGAGTCGCTTCAGGGTTCCGTCGCCAGCGACTTGCGTGTTGCAACCCGCGGTGGGCGCGGGTAAACGCACACAAGTCGCCGGGGCCGGGGGGGCTACTTGCGGCGGATGCCCGACGATCGGAGTTCGAGGTTGGCCAGGCCGCGGATCGCGATCGCGTCATCCCGGCGCCAGGCACCGACCGGATCTATGCTGACCGACGCCAGTTTGGCCAGCGGCCGGTTGGCCAAAGCGCGCAGCGCCAGCAGCTGCTCGCCCGCGGGGGTGGCGGCCAACGTGATCGCCGTCCACTTGCGACGGAAGAACCGGATCCGCAGCACCAGCCACGGCAGCCCGACGAAGAGGATCGGCGGCGCGGCGACGGCCAGGCCCAGCACGACTGCCAGCCAGGTCGCGGTGGTGTCCAG
The DNA here is from genome assembly GCA_025965555.1 of Mycobacterium sp. Lineage (GTDB taxonomy): Bacteria > Actinomycetota > Actinomycetes > Mycobacteriales > Mycobacteriaceae > Mycobacterium. Next base: position 20,701 of record JAOPWT010000113.1, on the reverse strand, counting down.
GCTGTGGCCGGCGCCCGCGATGTCGAGGGCCGCCCGGCTCGCCGCCCGCAACGGCTTGCTCAGCGCGTCGCCGATCAGCGGGACTTCGTCGGTGCTGTCACCAGCGGAATTCAGATTGTGCGCGACACCGGTGGCGCCATCATTCACCTGCCTTCCCACCTCGGCGATCGTGTTCACCGCGGAGTGCACGGCCAGACCGACGAACGCCCACACGGTGGTCCACAGAACGACGACGACATCGCTGACCAGCTGCGCGAGGAGCCGGCCAGGCGTGGTGGCATATGGCATGTAGCGAGAGCTCATGGGTGTGATCCCAGCACAGATGGACCGATAGTCTTGCCCGATGCGCCCAGCTCTGACCGACTACCGACATCTGGCCAGCGGCAAGGTCCGCGAGCTCTATCAGATCGATGCCGACCACCTGCTGTTCGTCGCCAGTGACCGCATCTCCGCGTTCGACTACATCCTCGACAGCCAGATCCCCGACAAGGGCCGCATCCTCACCGCGATGAGCGTGTTCTTCTTCGACTACCTCGACGCGCCCAATCATCTCGCGGGTCCGGCCGACGACGAGCGCATCCCCGAGGAGGTACTTGGTCGCGCACTGGTGGTCAAACGTCTGGAGATGATGCCCGTCGAGTGCGTGGCTCGCGGCTACCTCACCGGCTCCGGCATCATCGACTACCGCGCGACCGGTCGGGTGTGTGGCATCGAACTACCCGACGGTCTCACCGAGGCCAGCAAGTTCGCCGAGCCACTGTTCACTCCCGCCACCAAAGCTGAACTGGGCGAACACGACGAGAACGTCAGCTTCGACGCCGTCGTCGACGTGGTCGGTGCCGAGCGCGCAGCCCAGTTGCGCGACCTGACGCTGCAGATCTACGGCCAGGCGGCTGAGCATGCGTTGAGCAAGGGAATCATCATCGCCGACACCAAGTTCGAGTTCGGGGTCGACGAGCACGGTGACATCGTGTTGGCCGACGAGGTGTTCACCCCCGACTCGTCGAGGTACTGGCGGGCGGACGCTTACCAGGAGGGTGTCGTGCAGCCCAGCTTCGACAAGCAGTTCGTCCGCAACTGGCTCACCGGACCCGACTCGGGGTGGGACCGCAGCGGTGACGTGCCACCCCCGGCGCTGCCCGCCGACATCGTGGAGGCCACCCGAGCCCGTTACATCGAGGCATACGAACGTATTTCAGGATTGAAGTTCGCTGACTGGATCGGAGCCAAATGACCGGCACCCCGCCAATTGCCAAGCGCGTCGAGCATCGACGCGAACACCACGGAGACGTGTTCATCGACCCGTACGAGTGGCTTCGGGACAAGTCCGATCCCGAGGTGATGTCCTACCTCGAGGCCGAGAACGCCTACGCCGAGCAGCAGACCGACAACCTGGCGCCGCTGCGCCAGAAGATCTTCGACGAGATCAAGGCCCGCACCAAGGAGACCGACCTGTCAGTGCCGACCCGACGCGGGGACTGGTGGTACTACGGCCGCAGCGTCGAAGGCAAGCAGTACGGCATCCACTGCCGTTGCGCGGTAGCCGATCTCGATGACTGGACGCCGCCTCAGCTCGACGAGAACGAGCCAGTGCCTGGCGAGCAGGTGCTGCTCGACGAGAACCTCGAAGCCGAAGGGCACGACTTCTTCTCACTTGGCGCGGCATCCATCAGCATCGACGGGCACACGCTGGCGTATTCCGTCGATGTCGTCGGCGACGAGCGATACACCCTGCGGTTCAAGGACCTGCGCACCGGCGAGCTGTACGACGACGTCATCACAGGCATCGGTGCCGGGGCGACGTGGGCGGCCGACAACCGCACCATCTACTACGTCACGCTCGACGACGCGTGGCGCCCAGATACCGTGTGGCGGCACCGGCTCGGCGCTGGCATTCCCGCCACCAAGGTCTTCCACGAACCCGATGAGCGCTTCTGGGTCGCGGTGGGCCGTACGCGCAGCAACAAGTACGTCGTCATCGCGTCGGGCAGTTCGGTGACGTCGGAGATGTTCTACGGCGATGCCGCCGACGGGGACGCCGAATTCGTCTCGATCCTGCCGCGCCGCGACTCCGTCGAGTACTCGGTCGAGCACGCCGTCGTCGGCGGCGAGGACCGTTGGCTGATCCTCCACAACGATGGTGCCGAGAACTTCACTCTGGTCGAGGCACCCGTCAGTGACCCGACCGCATTCCGCACTCTCATCGCGCACCGCGCCGACGTCCGCCTCGATGCCGTCGATGCATTCCAGAGCCAGCTCGTCGTCAGTTACCGCAGTGACGCGCTGCCGCGTATTCAGTTGTGGCCCATCACTGAAGACGGCAACTACGGCAGCCCGGAGGAGATCACCTTCGAGACGGAGTTGACGTCGTCCGGGTTGTCCGGGAATCCGAACTGGTCGGCGCCGGTGCTCCGAGTGGGGACCACGTCGTTCATCGTCCCGGTGCGCATCTACGACATCGACCTGGCGACGGGTCAGCGGACCATGCTGCGCGAGCAGGCGGTGCTTGGCGACTACCGGCCGGAGGAGTACGTCGAGCGGCGCGACTGGGCACCTGCACCCGACGGGACGCGCGTTCCGGTGTCGATCGGTCACCGTGCAGGACTGCGGTTTCCGGCGCCGGTATTGCTCTACGGGTACGGCGCATACGAGTCCTGCGAGGATCCGCGTTTCTCGATCGCGCGGCTGTCGCTCCTCGACCGCGGCATGGTGTTCGTCATCGCGCACGTCAGAGGCGGCGGCGAGATGGGTCGGCCCTGGTACGAGCACGGCAAGATGCTGCAGAAGAAGAACACCTTCACCGACTTCATCGCGGTGGGCGCACATCTGGTGGGCACCGACGTGACCCGGCCCGAGAATCTGGTGGCGATGGGCGGTAGCGCAGGCGGCCTGTTGATGGGCGCGGTGGCGAACATGGCTCCCGACCTCTTCGCCGGCATCCTCGCCCAGGTGCCGTTCGTCGACGCCCTCACCACGATCCTCGACCCGGCGTTGCCGCTGACCGTCACCGAGTGGGACGAGTGGGGCAATCCGTTGGCCAGCGCGGAGGTCTATCACTACATGAAGTCCTACACGCCGTACGAGAACGTCGAGGCCAAGGACTACCCGGCCATCCTTGCCATGACGTCGCTCAACGACACCAGGGTGTACTACGTCGAACCCGCCAAATGGGTTGCAGCACTGCGTTATAGCAAAACCGATGCCCATCCGGTAGTCCTGAAGACCGAGATGAGCGCCGGTCACGGTGGAATCAGCGGACGCTACGAGCGCTGGAAGGAAGCGGCGTACATGTACGCGTGGGTGCTAGCCACCGGCGACCGCGACCACCATGGCAGTGGCGAGGTAGACCACCTCTTTCGCGGTCCGAACATCTAGCCGCGACGTCATCGACTTGGGCGGGTTCGGCATCCGCGCGGCGTAGACGTTCGCCGGGAACATCGCCAGCATCAGCAGGAGAGGCACGCTGCGGCGACGACCGGGCCGACGGGGTAGCGTCGTCTCCATGAGCCTGACCGACATTTCGCTGACCACACTCGACGGCAGTGCAACCTCGCTGGCCGAATTCGCCGACGGTGCAGTGCTGCTCGTCAACGTGGCCTCCAAGTGCGGTCTGACGCCGCAGTACACCGCCCTGGAACAGCTGGCCAAGGACTACGGCGGTCGGGGCCTGACGGTGGTTGGTGTGCCGTGCAACCAATTCATGGGTCAGGAACCAGGCACCGCCGAGGAGATCCAGTCCTTCTGCTCGGCGACCTACGGTGTGACGTTCCCGCTGCTGGCGAAGACCGACGTCAACGGCGCCGACCGGCACCCACTGTATGCCGAGCTGACCAAGACGCCCGACGCCGACGGCGAAGCGGGCGACGTCCAGTGGAACTTCGAGAAGTTCCTGCTGGCGCCAGGCGGCGAGGTCGTCAACCGATTCCGGCCGCGCACCGTGCCCGATGCCCCCGAGGTCATCCGCGCCATCGAGGGCGTCCTGCCCGGCTGACCGGCCCACCAAGAAGTCAACTCCCGCCCGCCTGTCTGACACCGTCAGGACACCTGGCGTTGCCATACTCCGTTGCGTGGCTGGGGAACTGATCGTCTCGATCTCGGGGATCAAGGACCGCACCCTGGACGACGTCGAGGCGTTTCGCGAAGAACTCGCCGCGCGCGAGGTGCCCGCCTCGTTCCTGGTGGCGCCGCGTCTGAAGGGCGGCTACCGGCTCGATCGGGACGCGCCGACCGTCGAGTGGTTGACAGGGCGCCGCGCCGCGGGGGACGCTGTCGTCCTGCATGGCTACGACGAGGCCGCGACCAAGAAGCGCCGCGGCGAGTTCGCGACCCTGCAAGCACACGAAGCCAACCTGCGACTGATGGGCGCCGATCGCGTTCTCGAGCATGTCGGGCTGCGGACGCGACTATTCGCAGCTCCCGGTTGGACGGTGTCTCCGGGAACCGTTACCGCGTTGCCACGCAACGGCTTTCGTCTCGTTGCGGAACTGAGCACCATCACCGACCTGGTGCGTGGCACGACGTTGCGGGCCAGGGTGGTCGGCATCGGCGAGGGTTTCCTCACCGAGACGTGGTGGTGCCGGACGCTGGTGCTGTCGGCAGAACGCACCGCGCGTCGCGCGGGGACGGTGCGCGTCGCCGTGGCCGCTGGGCAGTTGCGACGGTCGGCTCCTCGCCAGGCGATGCTGGACGCGATCGACCTTGCCCTGCTGCATCGGTGCTCGCCAACGGTGTATCGATGGGAGCCCAAGCCCATGCTGACGAACGTGACGGACGCCGCCTGAGGGGGACGGCTAACGTGGGCTTCTATGGCTGATGCTGACGTCATCGTGGTGGGAGCCGGGCTCGCCGGGCTGGTGGCCGCCTGCGAGGTGCTGGACAAGGGTCGCTCGGTCCTGGTCGTCGATCAGGAGAATGCCGCCAACCTGGGCGGACAGGCTTTCTGGTCGTTCGGCGGACTCTTCTTCGTGGACAGTCCCGAACAGCGCAGGTTGGGTATCCGCGACAGTCACGAGCTGGCGTTGCAGGACTGGTTGGGCGCGGCGGGTTTCGACCGGCCCGAGGACCACTGGCCGCGACAGTGGGCACACGCCTACGTCGACTTCGCGGCGGGGGAGAAGCGCAGCTGGCTTCGTGAGCGCGGTCTACAGACCTTCCCCCTCGTCGGCTGGGCGGAGCGGGGCGGTTACGACGCTCGCGGGCATGGCAATTCCGTGCCGCGCTTCCACATCACCTGGGGCACCGGCCCGGCGATCGTCGACGTCTTCGCGCGCAGGCTCCTGGCGGCAGGCGCCAAGGTGCGGTTCGCGCACCGCCACCGCGTCGACGAGCTGATCGTCGAAGCGGGTGCGGTCACCGGAGTTCGCGGCGCAGTGCTGGAGCCGTCAACCGAAGCCCGAGGCGTCGCGAGTTCGCGAAACACGATCGGCGAGTTCGAGTTTCGTGCCGGTGCGGTCATCGTCGCCAGTGGAGGAATCGGCGGCAACCACGACCTGGTGCGCAAGAACTGGCCGGCCCGGATGGGACGCGTGCCCGAGCAACTCCTCAGCGGCGTGCCCGCCCACGTCGACGGCCGGATGCTGGGCATCACCGAGGCCGCGGGTGCCCGCATCATCAACGCCGACCGGATGTGGCACTACACCGAGGGCATCACCAACTACGACCCGATCTGGCCAAGGCACGGCATCCGGATCCTGCCGGGCCCGTCGTCGATCTGGCTCGACGCGACCGGTCGGCGACTGCCCGCGCCGCTGTACCCCGGCTTCGACACCCTCGGCACGCTCGAGTACATCGCGAAAACCGGCCACGACTACACGTGGTTCGTCCTCAACGCGCGCATCATCGAGAAGGAGTTCGGCCTGTCGGGCCAGGAGCAGAATCCCGACCTGACCGGCAAGAGCGTGCGCCAGGTGCTGGCCCGCGTGAAGTCGGGCGCTCCTGCGCCCGTGCAGCGGTTCGTCGACCGGGGCGTCGACTTCGTGTCGGCGACGACGCTGCGGGAGTTGGTGACCAAGATGAACGACGTGCCCGACGTCGAGCGACTGGACTACGACGTCGTCGAGGCCGAGGTGACGGCCCGCGACCGCGAAGTCGTCAACTCCTACACCAAGGACAGCCAGATCACGGCCATTCGCGGGGCGCGCAACTATCTGGCCGACCGCGTCAGTCGCGTCGTCGCGCCGCACCGGATCACCGACCAGAAGGCGGGTCCGCTGATTGCCGTCAAGCTGCACATCCTGACGCGAAAGTCTTTGGGCGGCTTGGAGACCGATCTCGATTCGCGCGTGCTCAAGGCGGACGGGATCGCATTCGACGGCCTGTACGCCGCCGGGGAGGCAGCCGGCTTCGGTGGTGGCGGAGTGCACGGCTATCGATCGCTGGAGGGCACCTTCCTCGGCGGGTGCGTGTTCTCTGGACGGGCCGCCGGCCGGGCCGCGGTGCGCGACGGCGGCTGAGTTTGAAATCCGGCTGAGCGAAAGTCGGCTCGGCCCGGCGCCCGCTCAGTCCGGCGGGAAGCGTTCCTGCAGGGCATCGAGCAGACGGCGAGCTTCCTTGATGCGTTCGCGCAGCTGCAGCAGGGCGTGTGGGACGGCGACCGGATCGTCGGAATCCTCCTCGCGTCGGCGCCTCCGACGCCGCTCGGCCGCCGCGAGGAGGTCGTCCAATTCGTCGAGTTCGTCCAGCAGAAGCGCCTGGAACAGGCGCGATTGTGCGACGTCGGCGGGGTAGGTGGGTCGCTCCCCTGGACGCATCGAGGTGCCCGTTGCGCCGGGTGGTCTGGCAGTGCCGCCGTGCGGCGAATAATGGCCCGTGGGCACCGGCTGCAGCGGGCTGACCCGGCGCGGGGCTGACGCGGCTTGCGACGATCGGGATGGCATGGCGAGATACTCGCTCTTTCAAGCGATCACAGCGACCGTTCAGCGTTCACCGGGTGTTCACCAGTTAGTCATCGGGCACGTCGATCGTGGTCGTGACCGACACCATCTGCGGGGTCGTCGGAGCCGATGAGAAGCCGAAGCGGACCGGCGGATCCAACGGGGCGAGGCCGCCGAGGTCGCCGTCGCGGAACGTGCCATCGATGGCGGCGATGCGCCTGGTCCGTCGCACTCCGTAGTACTCACGGCGGCCATTGCCAGCGCTGCCTGCGGTGCGCACTCCCGGGATCAGTCGCGATGCGGCGGGATCGATGACCCGCAGCCATCCCGGCGCCGTCGCAAGCCATCGCGGCACCAGGCGAAGCAGGCCGTCGAACGGTGCCGGTCCGCCCAAGCGGGCGGAGACCTCGAGTCCTGGCGCGGAGACCGCGAACCCGTCGGAAGAGTGCTCCACGCTGACCGGACCGATCTCGGTGGCGTCGAATGTGTATGTTGCCGAGATGAATTCGGCGATCTCCCGACTGGGCGCCAGCAACACGCGCTGGCCGTCGGCGGTCTCCACCATCACGTCGGCGAACCGGCCGAACGGAGACTCCAGCCACGACCCGACGACCATCCGAACGCCCGCGACCGTCCCCAGTCCAGCGATGTGGCCGATGAAGACCAGTCGTTGCGCAGCCTTCACCTAGAAGTCCGTGCCGTTCTCCTCCTCCAGAATCTGAAAGTCCGTGTCGGTCATCTCGGAGAGCCGGCCGTAGTAGATGCCGCGCGCCTCCTTGGCCACCACGGCCTGGTGAATCGGCACGGCGTGCGTTGGGGCGACCGCGCGCAGGTAATCCACGGCCTCGGAGACCTTCATCCACGGGGCAGCCGCTGGCGTGGCCAGGACCTCGACGGGCTCGCCGGGGGTGAACAGCGCATCGCCCGGGTGCATCAGGCGCGCGGGATGGCCGTCGTCACCGACCAGATAGGAGATGTTGTCGATGATGGGGATCTCGGGGTGGATCACGGCGTGCTTGCCGCCGACTCCCCGAACGTTCAGATGTCCGATCGTGAAGGCGTCACCTGCGTTGACCGCCGTCCACGCCCCGCCGAGCTGGGCCGCCGTCATGGGGTCGCAATACAGCGCAGCCTGCGGGTTCGCCTCGAGCAGCGCCGGTAGCCGCTCCACATCGGCGTGGTCTGGGTGCTGATGGGTGATGAGGATCGCGGACAGGCCCGTGATGCCCTCGAAGCCGTGCGAGAAGTTGCCGGGGTCGAACAACACGGTGGTCTCGTCGCCACCGGCGTCCTTGAAGCTCGCGAGCAGGCAGGAGTGTCCGAAGTGCGTCAGTTGCATGCCTCCATTGTGGCGCTCCCCGCCGCCGGTAGAGTGAACGCCGAGCAATCCCCTTCAAGACAGGAGCCGCGCGTGGCCCGCGTCGTAGTGCACGTGATGCCCAAGACGGTCATCCTCGACCCGCAGGGTCAGGCGATCGTCGGAGCGCTGGGTCGCCTCGGAGTATCCGGCATCTCGGATGTTCGGCAGGGCAAGCGTTTCGAGCTCGAGGTTGACGACAGCGTGAGCGACGACACGCTCGCCGAGATCGCGGAGTCCCTGCTTGCGAACACCGTCATCGAGGACTGGACCGTCACCCGGGAGGAACAGTGACCGCCCGCGTCGGGGTCATCACCTTTCCCGGCACGCTCGACGACGTCGATGCAGTCCGCGCGGTGCGACTCTCCGGCGCCGAGCCCGTCAACCTGTGGCATGCCGATGCCGATCTCAAGGGTGTGGACGCGGTCGTGGTCCCCGGTGGATTCTCCTACGGTGACTACCTTCGCTGTGGCGCCATCGCCAAGTTCGCGCCGGTGACGGGCGAGGTGGTCTCCGCGGCGGCCAAGGGCATGCCGGTGTTGGGGATTTGCAACGGTTTTCAGGTGCTGTGCGAGGCCGGTCTGCTGCCGGGTGCGTTGACCCGCAACGCCGGTCTGCACTTCGTGTGCCGCGACGTGTGGCTGGAGGTGGCATCGACGTCGTCGGCGTGGACCACCCGTTACGAGAAGGGCGCCGACCTGCTGGTCCCGCTGAAGTCGGGCGAAGGCCGCTACGTGGCCTCCGACGCCGTGCTCGACGAGTTGGAGGGCGAGGATCGCGTCGTCTTCCGTTACCGCGAGAATCACAACGGCTCGCTGCGCAACATCGCGGGCATCAGTTCGGCCAACGGTCGGGTGGTGGGTTTGATGCCGCATCCCGAGCATGCCACCGAAGCCCTGACCGGCCCTTCCGACGACGGACTCGGGCTGTTCTACTCCGCGCTGGATGCGGTGCTCGCAGCCTAATTGGTGCGCAGTTTGCCTCAGATCGGGTGTTAGCGTCGAGTAGCTGACGGGTCACGGTCCCGCTCGCTGAACGAACGAAACCGCGCCGAGGTCGCGGGTCGGGCTAGGCGGCCGGGCGGATGGCCTGCGAGCCGCCGCCGACGGTCAGAATCGCGCCGTTGACGTAACTCGCGGCCGGGGAGGCGACGAATGTCACGACGTTGGCGACCTCGTCGGCCTCGGCCGTGCGGCCCAGTGCAGTGGTGCGTCCGAGTCCCTCGATCAGGTCACCCTCGAAGCCAGCCGTACCGGGCGTCTGCGTCGGCCCGGGGGCAACGGCGTTGACCCGCACGCCCTGCATGCCGAACTCATCGGCCCACAACTTGGTGAGCAATTCCAGTGCGGCCTTGCTCGCGCCATAGATGCCCGCACCCGCCGCAGGAGTCGAGGCCGCGACGGTCGTGACGTTGATGACCGAGCCGCCGCCGCGCGCGACCATGCCGGGTACCAGCTTCTGTACCAGGACGTACGGCGCCTTGACGTTGGTGTTGATCTGGTCGTCGAAGTCGGCGTCGGAGGTGTCGAACGTCGGCGCGAAGCGGTAGATGCCAGCGTTGTTCACCAGGATGTCCAAGACACCTGCCTCGTCGGCCAGGCGGCTGACGTAATCGACGTCGGAAAAGTCAGCGGCGACGAAACGTTCCTTGCCGCATGAATATTCGATGTCCTGTACCGTCTTGGCTCCGCGTTCGGCGTTACGCCCATGCACGACGACCTCCGCGCCCTCGGCTGCCAGCTGAACGGCGACGGCGTAACCGATGCCTGCGGTCGCGCCCGTTACCAGTGCTGTCTTTCCTGTGAGCGTGTTCGTCATGGGACTCGCCTCCTGGGCGTTGAAGTTGTGGTGAAGCCATTCACCACAAGCCCCATTAATGACTATTTATTCCATAACTCACGTCAGTGCGACCGACGCTTCTGCGGTGTAGCAGAGGAACGTCAGGGTCTCCTCGAGGTACAGCTGAACCGTCTCGGCGTCGTGCGACAGGTAGCCGATCGACACGTCGGTGCCCAGCTGCAGGTCGAAGTCGCCGCCGCGGGTGGACAGCACGAACGCGCCGTCGATTGCGGGCGCCCAGATGATGTCGCCATCGATCAGCCGATTGATGTGCTCGAGAATCGGATAGCCATTCGCGGTGGTCTCACTGACCTGGGTGTAGACGTCCGCCGACAGCAGCACGGCGTACGGGCCGTCGACGCCCGCCAGCCGCAGCTCGGACAGCGCCTGGGAGATCACGTCGGGAATCTGTTGCGGATCCGACGGCAGGGCCAGCGCGGGGTTGGAGCTGCACTTGCGGATGCCACCGACCTGCGCGGCCTCGTAGCCCTCGAAGATCGCGCGGTCCTCCGCGAACGCCAGTTTCTTCGCGGCCGCCTTGACCGGGTCCCAATCGGAGTCCTGCGAGCCGCGCTCGACGTCGTCGATGTCGGTGCGCGAGATGGTGAACGGCACCCGCAGTCGCACCAGCGGCCTGCTCTCGCGCAGGTGGGCAACCACGCCGTCCCCGGGCGGCGCCACGTCGACCAGGTGACCGGTGCTGACGGCCGCCTTGGCGGGCCCGCCTGGATCGCTGACGTCGACCACCCGGCGCCCGGCGATGTGCCGCTTGAAGGTTCGGGTGGCCTCCTCTTCGATTTCACCCCAGGCTTCTTCGGTGATCGGAGCCAGATCGCGGTAGAGGTTGTTCATTGAGGTTGTCCTTTCAGACTGCCGATCGACAGGGAGCCGTTGGTTGTGGGCACCAAAGCTGGTGTGGGCGAAGCTGTTTCGGCCTCGCCGTCGGGGAGCGGCGGCGGATCGTCGAGGAAGTCTGCGGTCGGCACGAAGAACATGCTGCCCGTGATGGCCGTCGAGAAGTCCAGGATGCGATCGGTGTTGCCCGGCGGGTCGCCGATGAACATGTTGCGCAGCATGCGTTCGGAGACGCCGGGGTCGGCCGCATACGCGATGTAGTAGGTGCCCGACTCGCCGTCGCCAAGGGTGCCGAACGGCATGTTGGCCCTCACGATCTGGAGCTCGTTGCCGTCCTCGTCTTCGATGACGTTCAGCGCGAGGTGCGAGTTGGCGGGCTTCACGTCGTCGGCCATCTCGATGTCTTCGAGCTTGCTCCGGCCGATCACCCGCTCCTGCTCACTGACGCTCAGCGCGTTCCACGCCTCCATGTCGTGGGTGTACTTCTGAACGTGCACGTAGCTGGCGCCTGCGAAGTCCTGGTCCTCGGCACCGATCTGAACCGCCTCGACCGCCTCGGGCCCGTCGGGGTTCTCGGTGCCGTCGACGAAGCCGAGCAGGTCACGTTGTTCGAAGAAGCGGAAGCCGTGGACCTCGTCGACGACGGTCACCGCGCCTGCCATCGACGCCAGCACGCGGCCGCCGAGTTCGAAGCACACGTCCATCGACTCGCCGCGGATGTGGAAGAGCAGATCGCCTGCGGTGGCCGGCGCGTGGTGCCTCGCCCCGGTCAGCTCGGGAAACGTGTGCAATTTGGCCGGACGAGGGCCGTCGAACAAGCGGTCCCAGGCAGCCGATCCGATGCCGGTGACCAGGTTCAGATGCGCTGCGGGGTTGCGGAATCCAACCGCCCGGACCAGACCCGACAGATCCGCGAACGCGTCGTGAACCGCTTCCTCGCCACCATCGGCGATGGTCGCCACCAGAAAGATTGCCGCGGGCGTGAGCGGTGTGAGAATCGGCTGCGGACGACGAGTCACGATCAGACCCTATCGCCACCTCAGGCACGTTATCGGGTAAGGATGGGCTACATGATCTTTGGCAGGCCAGGTCCATCCCTCGACGCGTCGGCCGAAGGCCTCTGCGATTTCATCGACGCCTCCCCGTCGCCCTTTCACGTCTGCGCGACGGTGGCCGAGCGGTTGCGGGCGGCCGGTTTCACCGAGCTGTTCGAGGGCGACGCCTGGCCTGGCCCCGACACCGGCGCCGCAACTTTGGCCGAATCCCTCCCCGCGGCGCTGGGTGGGCGGGAGCGCGAGGTGGCCGAGTTGGTGCAGCAGGGCCTGTCCAACAGGGAGATCGCCGAGCGGCTCGTCACGTCGGTGCGCACGGTGGAGGCAGCCGTGTACCGGGCGACGCTCAAGGGGGTTGCGAGGGGCACCGGTCGGTACTTCGTCGTCCGTGCCGGGTCACTGGTGGCTTGGAACATGGGTGGTCCCTCGAGCGCTGAGGACGAACGTCCGTTCCGCATCGTCGGCGGGCACACCGACAGCCCGAACCTGAGGGTCAAGCAGCATCCCGACCGGTTCGTGGCCGGCTGGCGGATCGTCTCCCTCGAGCCCTACGGCGGGGCCTGGTTGAACTCGTGGCTGGACCGCGACCTCGGTATTAGCGGGCGGTTGTCACTGCGCAGCGGAGCGACCGTCGAGGACGTGTTGGTCCGCATCGACGACCCGATCCTGCGGGTACCGCAACTCGCGATCCACCTGTCCGACGACCGCAAGGGCGTGGCGCTGGATCCGCAGCGTCACGTCAACGCCGTCTGGGGCGTGGGTGACCGAGGCCGGTCGTTCGTCGACTACGTGGCCGAGCGCGCCGACGTGGACCCCGTCGACGTGCTGGCCGCCGATCTGATGACCCACGACCTGACGGGGTCGACGCTCGTCGGCGCCGATCGCGAACTGGTCAGTGCGCCGCGCCTGGACAATCAAGGCACCTGTTACGCCGGGCTGGCGGCATTCCTGGCCGCCGAGCCGCGGGGCTACCTGCCGGTGTTGGCGCTGTTCGACCACGAGGAGGTCGGCTCGACGTCGGACCACGGTGCGCAGTCCGAGCTCCTGCTGACGGTGCTGGAGCGCATCACACTGGCGGCCGGCGGTGCGCGAGAGGACTTCCTGCGCCGGATGTCCGGCTCGATGGTCGCCTCGGGGGACATGGCGCACGCCACGCATCCCAACTACCCCGAGCGGCACGAACCCAGCCATCTCATCGAGGTCAATGCGGGCCCAGTGCTCAAGGTGCAGCCGAACCTGCGCTACGCCACCGACGGCAGGACGGCCGCCGCCTTCGCGCTCGCGTGCGCGCAGGCCGGGGTGCCGATGCAGCGCTACGAGCACCGCGCCGACCTGCCGTGCGGATCGACCATCGGACCGATGACGGCGGCGCGCACCGGGATCCCGACGGTCGACGTCGGCGCGGCGCAGCTGGCGATGCACTCGGCCCGCGAGTTGATGGGCGCGGCGGACGTGCACGCGTACGCCGCCGCATTGCAGGCATTCCTGTCACCGGCTTGATCTAGCGTCGGGGCATGAGTCTTGACATAGCGACATTCACGTTCGATTGCACCGATCCCGATGGTCTCGCTGCCTGGTGGGCCGGTGTGTTGGCGGCCGAGGTCAACGCGGTGCTACCAGGAGAGTTCGTCCTGGTGGCCCGCGAAGGGGGACCCGCCATCGGCTTCCAGCGCGTGCCAGATCCGACGCCTGGCAAGAACAAGGCGCATCTTGATCTGCACGCGTCCGACCGGGAAGCCGAGGTGGCCAGGGTCGTCGCACTGGGCGCCAAGGAGGTCGAGCGCAACAGTTTCGGCGATGACTTCCACTGGGTCGTGCTCGCCGACCCGGAAGGCAACGCGTTCTGCATAGCGGGCTAGTAACCGCTAGGGCACAATCGCGCCGTGCTGTTCTCGGTGATCGCGGTGCCCGTCGTACTGGCGGCCTGGTCGCTGGTCGCACGCCGACTGGAGAGCTGGCGGATCACCGCACCCATGGTGCTGGTGCTCGCGGGGATCGTCGTCGGGATCTTCACCCACGATGCCCTTGCCGAGACGCTGAACACCGACACCATTCAGCCGGTCGCCGAGGTCATCCTCGCGGTGCTGCTCTTCATCGACGCGACGGACGTGCGCGGTGGTCTGTTCGGTCGCGACCCGCGGTCGGCGCTGCGGGTGCTGCTCATCGCGATGCCACTTGGGCTGGCGCTGTCTGTCGCCCTGGGGCTGTGGTTGTTGCCGGGCCTGTCGTGGGCGGTGCTGCTGATCATCGCCTGCGTCGTGGTGCCCATCGACTTTGCGCCCAATGCGTCGATCCTTCGTGACGAGCGGATCCCCGAGCGGGTCCGCAACGCGCTGAACGTCGAAGCGGGCTACAACGACGGCATCGTCTCGCCGGTGTTCATCTTCGCCCTGGCGCTGGCCGGTGACCACTCCCACGCGGAGACGCCGATCGACGCCATCGGCGCCGCCCTGCCGCAGGCCATCAAGGCCATCCTGGTCGGGCTTGCCCTCGGCGCCGCCGTGGCATTGCTCAGCAACGTCGCCGAACGGCGCGACCTGATGACTGGGCAGTCGAAGCGGGTCATCCTGGTGGCGATCCCTCTGCTGGCCTACACGCTCAGCATCGCCGTGCACGGCAACGGCTTCGTCTCGGCGTTCGTGTGCGGCATCGCCTTCATGGGATTACGCCGATCGCAGAACATCCGACGCGAACTCGACCTGCTCGACGACGTCGGCTTCCTGCTGACGGTCGTGATGTGGTTCGTGTTCGGGGCGACCACGGTGATCGCGCTGTCCGCGGGGGTGCCGATCGGACTGGTGGTCTTCTGCGTGCTGGCGTTGACCCTGGTTCGGCTCCTGCCGATGTTGTTGGCCCTGCTCGGGTCGCGCTTCACCTGGCCGGAGCGACTGCTGCTCGGGTGGCTCGGACCACGTGGGACGACGTCGATCGTGTTCGGTCTGCTGGCCTTCAACGTGCTCACTGACCAGGCCGAGACGGCGGCCCTGCTCACGATGGTGGTGACCGTGCTCGGCAGTGTGCTGCTGCACGGGATCGGCGCACCGACGGCTGCGCGTGCGTTCAATCGGGCCCAAGCCAATAGAATGACGCCGTGACGTCCGGGTTCTCCCACGAAGTGGACACTGTCGAGCAAGCTTCTACCACCCCCGATCAGCCGCAGCCGTTCCGTGAACTCGGTCTGAAGGACGACGAGTACCAGCGGATCCGCGGCATTCTCGGCCGTCGGCCCACCGACGCCGAACTGGCCATGTACTCGGTGATGTGGAGCGAGCACTGCTCCTACAAGTCGTCCAAGGTGCATCTGAAGTACTTCGGTGAGACCACCACCGACGAGATGCGGGCAGGCATGCTCGCGGGTATCGGCGAGAACGCCGGCGTCGTCGACATCGGCGACGGTTGGGCGGTGACCTTCAAGGTCGAGTCGCACAATCACCCGTCCTACGTCGAGCCGTACCAGGGTGCCGCCACCGGTGTCGGCGGCATCGTCCGCGACATCATGGCCATGGGCGCCCGTCCGGTCGCGGTGATGGACCAGTTGCGTTTCGGCGCCGCCGATGCGCCCGACACCCGCAGGGTGCTCGACGGCGTGGTGCGCGGCGTCGGCGGCTACGGAAACTCTCTCGGGCTGCCCAATATCGGTGGCGAGACCGTCTTCGATGCCTCCTACGCGGGCAACCCGCTGGTGAACGCACTGTGCGTCGGCGTGCTCCGCAGGGAAGACCTGCACCTCGCCTTCGCGTCGGGCGCAGGCAACAAGATCATCCTGTTCGGCGCGCGCACCGGGCTCGACGGCATCGGCGGCGTGTCGGTGCTCGCCTCGGAGACCTTCGGCGGCGACGAGGGGGGCGGACACGTAGCCGGAGGCGGAGCTGGACCATCGGATCGACCTGGCCGCAAGAAGCTGCCATCGGTTCAGGTCGGCGATCCCTTCATGGAGAAGGTGCTCATCGAGTGCTGTCTCGAGCTGTACGCCGCCGGTCTGGTGATCGGCATTCAGGACCTCGGCGGCGCCGGATTGTCTTGTGCCACTTCCGAACTCGCATCCGCTGGCGACGGTGGCATGGCCATCGAGCTGGACAAGGTGCCGCTGCGCGCCAAGTTCATGACCCCGGCCGAGGTGCTGTCCAGCGAGTCGCAGGAACGCATGTGCGCGGTCGTCGCGCCCGAGAACGTGGACGCGTTCATGGCGGTGTGCCGCAAGTGGGAGGTGCTGGCCACCGTCATCGGTGAGGTCACCGAAGGCGACCGGTTGCAGATCACCTGGAACGGCGAGACCGTGGTCGACGTGCCGCCAAGGACCGTCGCCCACGAAGGCCCGGTCTATGAACGCCCCGTGGCGAGGCCCGATACGCAGGACGCACTGAACGCCGACACGACGGCATCGTTGCCACGCCCGTCGACCGGCGACGGACTGCGAGCGACTCTGCTTGCGCTGCTTGGCAGTCCGCATCTGTGCAGTCGCGCGTTCATCACCGAGCAGTATGACCGCTACGTCCGCGGCAACACCGTACTGGCCGAGCACGCCGACGGTGGCGTGCTGCGCATCGACGAGGCCACCGGTCGCGGTGTGGCCGTCTCCACCGACGCATCGGGCCGCTATACGTTCCTCGATCCGTACACCGGCGCTCAGCTGGCACTGGCCGAGGCGTACCGCAACGTCGCAGTCACCGGCGCCTCGCCGGTCGCCGTCACCAACTGCCTGAACTTCGGCTCGCCGGAGGATCCCGGCGTCATGTGGCAGTTCTCCCAAGCCGTGCGTGGCCTTGCGGATGGCTGTGCAGCCCTGGGCATTCCGGTCACCGGCGGCAACGTGAGTTTCTACAACCAGACCGGCACCACCGCGATCCTCCCGACACCGGTCGTCGGGGTACTCGGTGTGATCGACGACGTGCGCCGGCGCATCCCGACCGGATTCGGCCACGAGCCGGGCGAGACGTTGATCCTGCTCGGTGACACCCGCGACGAGTTCGACGGCTCCATCTGGGCCCAGGTCACCGCCGACCACCTCGGCGGTCTGCCGCCGAAGGTCGACCTGGCACGCGAGCAGCTGCTCGCCGAGGTCCTGGTGTCCGCATCGCGCGACGGGTTGATCTCCGCTGCGCACGACCTTTCCGAGGGTGGTCTCGTCCAAGCCGTCGTGGAGGCCGCGATGGCCGGCGAAACGGGTTGCCGCATCACCATTCCCGAGCGCTTCCAAGACGACGGGGGCCCGTTCACGTTCCTCTTCTCCGAATCCGCAGGGCGAGTGCTCGTCGCGGTCCCGCGCACCGAGGAGAGCAGGTTCCGGGCGATGTGCGAGGCGCGCGGCCTGCCCGCCGACCGCATCGGCGTGGTTGACGAGGGCAGTACGTCCATCGAAGTCCAGGGTCAGTTCACCGTGAGCCTCGACGAGCTGCGCCGCACGTCGGAGGGCGTGCTGCCCGGACTGTTCGGGTGATCGAAGAGCGTCACCCGTTGGTGGTCTGGGCGTGGAGCCTGGTCCGGCTCGACTTCGTCGGCGTCGCCTTTGCCACCGTTTTCTTCTGCCTGTCGTTGACACCGTCGCTGCTTCCACGCGACTGGCTATTTCAGGGGCTGATCGGCGGTATCAATGCGTCGATCGGCTATGCGATCGGCGTCGTGGCGGCAAAGCTCTTCCACCGCTTTGCCTTACATCACCGACGGTGGTGGCCACCGCCGAAGAAGACGTTGAACGCGGTGAAGGTCGGCATCGTGGTCGTGTCCATCGTCGTGTGCGTGTCGATGTTGATTCCCGCGGCCGCCTGGCAGCGGCAGGTTTCGGCCGAGATGGGCATCGGCGGCCCGACCACTCTGGGATACCTGCGCACGCTGGTGGCCGCCGTACTGGTCGGCGGCGCGTGCGTCGGCGTGGCGCGCGTACTCAACGATGCGATCAAACTCCTTGCCCGCCTGTTCATCCGGCGCTGGCACCTGCATCAGGAAACCGCGATGATCATCGGAACGGCGATCGTGGTCGTACTGGTGATCTCCCTCGTCAACGGTGTCCTGTACCGCGGTTTCCTGCTCGGCGCCAGCCGGGTGTTCCAGCCGCAGAACTCCACCACCCGGCACGGCATCGCCCAGCCCTCGGCGCCCGAGAAGTCTGGCAGTACACCATCGCTCGCGCCCTGGGACACGCTTGGCTTCCAGGGCCGCAACTTCGTGGCGACCGGTCCGCACGTGGCCGAACTCGCCCGACTCAACCACCGTCCCGCCAAGGAGCCGATCCGCGTGTACGCGGGGTTGGAGACCGCCGACACCGATCAGGCGCGGGCGCAGATCATCGTCCGCGAACTCGAACGGACCGGCGCGTTCGACCGCCAACTTCTCGTCGTCGTCCCCACCACCGGCACGGGATGGATCAACCCGGTCGCCGCAAGATCCATCGAGACGATCTACAACGGTGACACCGCGCTAGTGGGGCTCCAGTATTCGTATCTGCCCAGCTGGATCTCGTTCCTCGGGGACCGGGAGAAGTCGGTCCAGTCGGGCCGGGTGCTCATCGACGCCATCCACGACCGCTGGGCGCGGCTTCCGGTCGGGCACCGACCCAAACTGGTGCTCTACGGGGAGAGCCTCGGGTCGCTGTCGGGCCAGGCGGCGTTTCCGTGGCTTCCCGACATCGCGCGCCGGGACTTCTCCGCCGTGCTCTGGGTGGGGCCGCCGCATGAGAGTTCGCTCTGGAGTGCGCTGGTGCAGCGCCGCGATCCGAACACACCCGAAGTTCAGCCCAGTTACGACAACGGCCGCACGGTGCGCTTCTCGCAGGCGACCAACAGCGTCGACGTCGCCGAGACCGCGAATCCGGAGTGGGTGGGCACCCGGGTGCTGTTCCTGCAACACGCGTCCGACCCCATCGTCTGGTGGTCGCCGGACTTGGTGTTCGCCCGCCCGGACTGGCTCGTCGAGCCGGCGGGCGCGGACCGCACGACGTCGATGCGGTGGTACCCGATCGTCAGCTTCTGGCAGGTCGGCGCCGACATGACCAACGCCTCCGGCGTACCTGCCGGGCACGGGCACAACTACGGCGACTCCGTTCTGGACGGCTGGGTCTCCGTCATTCCTCCGCTCGGTTGGACGAACGCCGATACCGAGCGCGTTCGTACCGCGGTGCAGCAGGCCGGCAGCGAATACTAGTGCCGTCCAGTCGAATTCGTGCCCTCGCGCTGGCGTCGGCCCTGGTCGGATGGAACGGCTTGGTGGCGCCGAGGCTCGCGCCGCGCTGGCTGGTGCCCGTCCATGCCGCCCTCGGTGGAGTTCTCGTCGGGTGGACCAAGGCACCACTCGGGTTGCGACCACCCGCGGCGACACACGGCCTGAGCTGGGGGCTCGCGGTCGCCGGGGCGGTGTCCGCAGCGGTGGCGTCGTCGACGGCCTTACCCCCAGTGCGGCGCGGCATGAGCCAGCGGGAGCTGCCGCAGTCTGCCACCGCCTGGCTTCTGGTGCGCATCCCGATCGGCACGGTGTGGTCGGAGGAGGCCGCTTTCCGCGGTGCGCTGGGAACCGTTGCGGCACAGGCCTTCGGGCCCGTGGGCGGTCGTATTCTGCAGGCGACGGCATTCGGGTTGTCGCACGTCGCCGACGCGCGGGGAAGCGGTGAATCCGCCGTCGGGACGGTGCTCGTCACCGGGGCGGCGGGTTGGGCGTTCGGGTGGCTGTACGACCGCTCGGGGAGCCTCGCCGCACCGATGCTTGCACACCTCGCGATCAACGAGGCGGGTGCGGTGGCCGCACTGATGGTCAAGGGTCAGGGATTGATCGTCAGCTCACCGATCTGACGACCCCACACGTAGTCGGTGGCGAGGGGCTGGCCGAGCTCGACGTGGTTGTAGGGCGCGATGCTGTAGCCGGTGTCCATGACCAGATACGGCATCGGCCACAGGTCGTACGTCACCTTCTGCCAGCAGCCCGGCCGCCCTTCGGGGCCGCCGTGGGCATTGATGCGAGGCAGGTTGTCGGGGTAGATGTATGGATTGCCCGCGCCCATCACCGTGCCGTACGTCACCAGGGAGAAGCCGTTGTCGCCGCCGAGGGACTGCGCGATCCTGGGCCCGACGTCGTGATAGTTGCGCAACGTGCACAGGATCATCCCGCGGTAGTCGTCGAGCAGCTTGGTGGTCGGCACGAAGTCCGCGGCGCTGCGGACGAGGTAGGGGCCCGCGCGCTCCAACGGATCCGCCGCGGTATTGGCGAATCCGATCGAGGCCATCAGCGCGGCATCGACGCCGCGGCTCTGGGCATTGAGCGTGCGCGCCGTGGTGAGCGATGCGTGCAGGCCGTCCCACAGGTTCGGCGAGGCGTCAGCGTAGACGTCGACCAGGTCGGCGGTGCGTGCGATGTCCTCGCGGAGCCGGGGCATCTGCGGATTGAAGTCGCCGAGGATGACGTTGGCGTTCTCGAGGGAATCGCCGAATCTGTCTCCCAGCCCCGTCAGCGCCTCGGCCGTCGCCGTCAGCGTCTGGTTCAGCTTGATCGGATCGACCTTGGCCGCGATGGACGTCACCGTCTCGAACAAGGTGTTGAACTCCGTGGTCACCGATTGCACCCGGATCACGTCGCCGCTCGAAATGGGTTGTGCTGACGGCTCTTCCGGTGAGCTGAACGACACATACTTGTTGCCGAACACGGTGCTAGCCTTGACGTCGGCGACGACGTTGGACGGTATCGACGACAGGTACCCGTCGTTGACCTCGAGCGTGATCATCGCCTGCTCGACGCCGTCGACG